>JBJEFT010000354.1:0-5461 GCA_051874315.1 Candidatus Ornithomonoglobus sp. | reverse complement strand
CATCTGCTGAACCGGAGCTGAACCCGCGGGCGGTGCCGCGGTTGTCGGAACACTCTGTGCCGGAGCAGGGGGTGTCTGCTGAACCGGAGCATTGGCAGTGCTTTCCTCTTCCTTCGGCGGAGCTATGGTTGCATGCCTGAATTCTTCCGGCTTAAAGCATAAGCACAATCTCTCCAGTGCGTCAAATACGCCCTCCGTGTGTACATCCTTTGCATTTAATCTTACATTGAGTTCCATAATTTTTACTTCCTTTCTATTATCTGTTTATCATTGACAGGTTTTCCTGTAAACAATCCTTCTCAAATTCGGAAACGTTTCCGAATTTCTCACATTCATCGATGACTGCGCTTTCAACCCCGTAGGCAGTGTACAAGCCCTGCCGTACTCCCAAGAGGAAAGCGGCTGCGGCTGTCTGATAATCATCTTGATATTTATCAAGCTGCTTGCAAAACAGGTTGTCGAATATTGTTATGTATACGGCTCCGCCGATAATTAAGACGGTAATAAGTACACTCAGCCAGTCCACTATGATAACCTCTTTCCGCCGATTTTGACCGCCTTCATACAGCGGTTGCACCACCACTTTTTATTTACAAAGTGAAGCGGTGTGCCGCAATCCTTGCATCTGTACTTGTTAAGCGGTTTCTTTTCCTTCAAAATCTGTGCATACATTGATGCCATTATCTGTCCTCCTTCCTATATGTATTTTCTGTTTCTCGCGTTTTCCTCTTCACGCCACCTCAGAAACTTAGGGATGTCAACATACCACCTGCCCCCGAGAAAGTACGACGGGAACCCCTTACTGTTAATAAGTTGTCTTACCGTGTTCTCCGGCATGCCGTACACCTCACGAAATTCCTTAAGTTTCATCATTTTTACTTCAGGCATTTAGTGTTCACCTCCTGATTTTGATTTTTTCTGAGTTTAATTGTCTGTGAGTTAAACATCTCTATTGCTATTTTTGCTGCCGCATCGGACGGAGCTCTGTCTACAATTGCAGTCATCATTGAACATGCCGCTGCAATTATAATGTCAAACTGACCTTCAACGTAATTCTTGCAGCCCTTGTCTGTTTCCGGCGGCTTTGCTTCAGAATTGCTCCATGCAGCTGTTATAATAACCGCACGCTCCGGCATTGATCGTGCCTTATCAACTTCCTGCTTAATTTCATTTAACGCATCTTCCATTCCCCTCACCTCCTCCTATTCTGTCTTGCTTGATTTTTCCTTATTTTTCTGCTATAATCACCGTAGAGAGGGGGTGATTATAACATGGACTTAGACAGTATGGCTAAAGTTATAGAGAACTCTGCCCCGGCAGGAAGCGCAAATGCGCGAGACGTATATTTATATCTGCGAAAAACCATTCAACATTTTGAAAGCAGTCTCGATAATTCAAAATGTGTTGGCTTGCAATTAGCCTCCTTCGGACATTCTGTTACTCTTACTGTAGAACAAATATCCTATCATAATCCGTGTCTAATTTGTTTTTACGGTTTGTTGTCAGACGGTTCAAACGCACAGCTTATACAGCATATAAATCAATTGAGTTTTATGTTATGTGTCGTTGAACGTGCCGAGCCTGATCTCCCGCGCCGACCTATAGGCTTCCAGTCTGTATAGATTTCTTGGTTATATTCTTTTCAATAAGAGCGTCAGGCTTCTCATCTGAGACGCTCTTATTGTTTTTAATAAGAATATCATCAGCATCAATCTTTTGCTGTGGTATGAATACTCCATTGCCGATTGCCGGTATAATCATTCTTTCCCCTCCCTCCTATGCCGTCTTGCTTGAATTTTCTTCTACGCTGTGCTATAATCATCTCAGAAAGTGAGGTGATTTTTGCATGAAGCTTATAAATCTTGCGGAGCAAATACTAAAATACGCTGTTACCTCATATAAAAATTCTTTAAACGAGTATATTGACTTTGATTCTATAAAAGAGTATTTCAATGATCAGCATGAGGAATATCTTATAAAAGCTGTTGGACTGTTGGTTAACGACGGGCTTGTATCTGCATTTGACAGTGACAATACAATCTCGTTTATTTATGTACTGCCCGAAGCTATCCGTAATGTTGAGGAAAATACTCTTTTAAAAAAGGGCTATACCATTCTTAAAGAAATTAAAGAGCTGCTTCCGTGAGTTCCCAGTCGTCAGCAAGTATATCGGCGGCGTGCGGGTTCCATCTCGGTGCTGCCGATATACTGTCTGATTTCTTATGTTCTAACTTAAATCCTACCGGCACAGAAATATAGCATTCATTAGTATTCGTAGGTATGAGATACACCGCATTTTTAAATGCGGGTCTTGTAATACCTGCTCCTTTCAGCATTGCTTCTTTTGTTGCCTCAATTATGTTCATAATGCTCACTCTCCCTCCTATGCCGTTTTACTTGAATTTTCTTCTACGCTGTGCTATAATCATCTCAGAAAGTGAGGTGATTATAGCATGAGACCTATATGTTTGGGGGACAGCTTAACACTTGATGAGCTCGGCAATTTTACACTTAAAGAGCTTTCCCTTCCGATTGATGAGCTTCTTAACCTTATCAAATCTGAGAATAGAGTTATCCCCGTAGACACATATGAGAAACTCACAAATTTGTATACCGGCATTGAAGAAAACTGTAAAAACTGTTCTGAGAAACAAACGAATACATTGTCTTTCCCGAAACTCGATACGCTTGCGACTCAGGCTGATAATTTAAGGAAAATTGTATCTTTCCTTTATACCGTCTACACTGTTATTAATAATAACAATATACGTAATATGATTTGTGAGTTTTTCGGCATACTTAAAAAGTTTTTTAATCTTTAGATATGCCCTGCTATGCACAATAGAATTAACATAAAGATTGTACACTGTTCGAGAATGTAATCATGTTTCGTTAATTCTATTGTGCTTTTATTTTTATTCTTTACTAACGTTTCAATAAAGTCCCAGATCGTCAGTAATAAAACAAATAACATCTCCACATCTCTCCCTCCTATGCCGTTTCATATCTTCCGCCGCTTGCATTTCCTTCCTTGCTGTGCTATAATCAATCCCAGAGAGGGGGTGATTATAATGGAAGCTTATAATGCAGAATATACCGTTGAGCAATACAGGATTTTAAAGAGATTATATTGTTCAAAAAAGTTATCTGCCATGCAGTGTGAAAAGATATTTGGCTTAGATAAATACCAACGGTCTTTTAAAGTTTTGCACGATGCCGATCTTATTCACCACGATCACGCTACATCGGAAGAATGCTATGAACTAACAACACTTGGCACAAACACATATTTCATACTTCATGAAGAACGTATAAAATTTTGGAAAGAACTGTTGCTTTCCAAATGGCTTGATGTTGTTGTTGCCTTCATAACCGCAGCGATAACCAGTGCAAATTGGGCTACAATTTCAAACTGGATTGTTTGTTTAATTCACAAATGTTTTAATTAACACTACCGATACAAACGGCACAATAACCGAGGCAAATATCTTCCACAATATTGCTAAGGTTATTTGTTTTTTTGTCCATTTTACCTTATGTCCGCAGCGTGTACATTTCTTTCGGGGAAACTCGATATATCCCCAACAATTTTCACATTTCATTCTTTCCCCTCCCTCCTATGCCGTCTTGTTTAGCGGTCGTCTGATAAGGTCATTAGGTTGAACTTCCAACAAATCACAAAGTTGAATTATGTCGTCAAGTTTTACAACTCGCCTTCCGTTTAATAAATCCGAAAATTGGTTTTCCTTATACCCCATTTTCGCCGCTATTATTTTTTTCTTATAGCCCTTACGTTCTATAATGGTTTTGATGTTTTGTAGAGTTTCTTCATGCATTTCTTTTCACCTCCGTTCTCGGACACAAATCATTTGTGCTATTTATATATTATCACAATCGTTTTGTGTTGTCAATACTTTTTTCCCAAATAATTTGTATTTTTCTATTGATTTTTTAAATTTTATATGTTATTATAGTATTGAGAGGTGATACTATGGGATTTTCAGAAAGACTACAACAAGCACGATTAAAAAAAGGCTATAAGCAAAATGAACTCAGTTTTTTGATTGGGAGATCAAAAAATACTATTAGCAATTATGAAAATGGGATTAGCAAGCCAAATCTTGATGACTTAATAAAATTAATAAACCTGTTAGATGTAGACGCTAACTTCTTGTTATATGATGATTTGTCTAATAATATAAAAAACATAATTGATAATTCTGGCTCTATATGTGACGGATTGAATGCTGAAGGAATACATAAAGTACAGTCTTACGCTGATGATTTGAAATCAAGCGGTAAATACAGCAAACATGATACAGCAAACATCGGTGACGAAATAGCCGATGATATAACCAAGTTAATGAATATGCGCGCTCATACAAATATAAAATAGAGTTTCCACTCTATAAAAACGGCATATTGATTATATACAAAATATTTTACAAATGAAAGGATGAAAAGCATGGATATAACGAACAATGCAAATAACGAACCTGAAGATGTGGTTGTAAACAGCAAAACCACTGACATTACAGAAGATTCTCCTGACACCTCTCAACCAGATATTTCCGATACTTTGCATTCAGAAGATACGCAATCAAATTCTACAGACATTCAGATAGTCTTAACAGAAGAAAATATGATTAAAGAAAGACGAATTAACAAGAATGTGATTTTGAAAATTCTCATTATCGTCAGTATTGTTATAATTTTATCTGTGGCTGGAATTTTTGTCAGAAACATAATTAATAGCAACAATCAAATAAAGGCTGTTGAAAATACTATAAACAATATCGGTGATGTAGAATTAACAACAGAGTGCAAGGAAAAAATTGATATTGCTGTTGAAAGTTACAACTCACTATCTGACAAACAAAAGGAAAAAGTTAAAAATATATCCTCACTGTCAAGTGCAAGCACTACATATAATTCATTGTTATATTATGATAAGCTCATATCCGCTTGTAATTATACAAATAAAAAAGCTAGTGCTGCCGTAGATATATTAAACGGCATGAAAACAGTATGGAATAATGTCATACAACATAAAACTGATGAATATAACAACGGAAAATATGATTTTAATACTGCTTTAGATGCCTACTGGGACTCATACGATTGTTTAAGTAATAGTTTACAATTATATGATGACATTAATAAAGACGATAATGGTAAAACGATTAATGATTATCTTTCCGAACTAAAAAATCCTCCCGAAGAATACGACGACGCCTATAACGCATTTACATCTTTATATGCAGCCTACTCCTCTATGGTGCCGCTTACAAAAGAAGTACATCATACATACTCTGCATTTTCTTCGGAAGTAAGTTCTCTCATATCTGATTATAAAGCACAGCATGGTAAGGCAAAAGCACTAATTCCAGAAATAGAATAAACTTAAAAAAAATCCCCGACTGCGCCAACAGCCGGAGATTATAAAGAGTGTTACTGTGAT
>JBJEFT010000353.1:0-5481 GCA_051874315.1 Candidatus Ornithomonoglobus sp. | reverse complement strand
TGATATAATCCCCTTAGAGTAGACACATGAAATAACAAAAATATTTCATGCCTACACTAAGGGGGTTTTTCTATGGGCAGAAAATCGAAATTCAGTTATGAGATAAAGCTGCAAGCTGTACTTGACTATCAACAAGGTAAAGGTAGTGTTCAATCAATAGCTAAATCTATCGGAGCAGGTAAAACATCTATAGAAAGATGGATAATGATATATGAATCTCAAGGCGCTGATGGACTGCGTGAAACTCATCATAACAGAGTATGGTCTGAGGATATAAAACTGGCTGCTGTTAGCGAGTATTTATCAGGCAATTATTCACAAGAGAATATTTGCAGAAAATATAAAATTTCTTCTGCAAGTATTCTCAAATCGTGGATAAAGGTGTATAATGATAGTCATAAGGAATTAAAATCAACCGGAAATCGGAGGAATAAACCAATGACTAAAGGACGCACAGTATCATTTGATGAAAAAGTTGAGATTGTTAAGTATTGTATCGCTCATAATAAGGATTACTACGATACTATGAATAAATACAAGGTATCTTACCAACAGATTTATTCATGGGTTCGCAAATACGAAGATAAAGGTGTTGACGGTCTTGTTGACAGACGCGGTAAAGCAAAACCCGAAAACGAACTTACCGATGAGGACAGGCTCAAGGCAAAAAACAAAATGCTTGAAGCTGAGATTGATAGGTTAAAGATGGAGAATGCAATATTAAAAAAATTGCAGGAAATCGGAAGGAGGCGACGCTGAGCGGAGTACGATTAGGGGATAAATTCACAGCAATCAAGGAATTGCATGAAGAAGAAAAATATCCTATTCAAGCTCTATGTCAATACTTGAAAATATCTCGCTCATCATACTACAAATGGTTAAAACGCCGACCGAGTAAACGGCAGTTAGTGAATGAGGATTTAGCAGAAAAAATCAAACTCATGGCGCAAGAACAGAATGGAATTCTCGGCAGTCGTAGAATGATGGTGTTCATAAATCGAGAATATGGTACTAACTTTAATCATAAGAGAATAAGAAGAATTATGAGGACATTAGGAATATATTCTGTAATACGCAGAAAACGCAGATGCTGTACAGTAAGATCACCAAAGGAACAAGCTGCCGAAAATCTTCTGAAGCGAAATTTCAATGCAGATACATATAATCAGAAATGGCTGACCGATGTAACCGAGTTCAAATACGGAGCAGACAAAAAAGCATATCTTAGTGCAATTCTTGATTTGGGCGACAGACATATTGTATCATGGGTTCTCGGTCATAGCAATAACAATGAATTGGTATTCAAGACATTTGATATAGCAGTAGCAGAAAATCCGGATGCACATCCGATATTTCACAGTGACAGAGGTTTTCAATATACCAGTCCGGTATTCGTATCAAAGCTTACTGATGCAGGAATGATGAGAAGTATGTCAAGAGTAGGAAAATGTATTGATAATGGTCCCATGGAGGGATTCTGGGGTATATTAAAGACAGAGATGTATTATCTCAATAAATTCGATACATATGAAGATTTAGAGAATGCAATAACCAAGTATATTTACTATTACAACTATGAAAGGTATCAGGAAGGTTTGGATTGTATGACACCGATGGAGTATCATGCATATCTTGAAAAGGCAGCATAAGCTGCAAAATAGACAAATACCGCGCCCGGAAATTGGGCACGGTATCCAAAAATTTTTATTATTTAAAGTGTCTACTTGACGGGACCGGGTTCAGTAAGCGTTCCGTTTTTTTGTGTATAAATTGACGGAATAATGTATAAAATAAAGAGAATAAACATAAGATATAGTATACAAAAATTACCTGCTCACAAAGGAATCACAGTTTTTGAATGAGTACAGATATTATGAGCACAACAACAATGGATATTCTTACGCAAAAAAGGAATGGATTTTAGGAAAATACCAATATCCATTCCTTTTTAATTATTATATTGTCAAACCTTCTCAACGCCGAGGTTTACCTTTTCGCCGTTGATGTTCCATTCCTTGGAAT
Organism: Candidatus Ornithomonoglobus sp.; assembly: GCA_051874315.1. GTDB lineage: Bacteria > Bacillota > Clostridia > UBA1381 > UBA1381 > Ornithomonoglobus. The sequence continues at coordinate 3,459 of JBJEFT010000353.1, read as the reverse complement.
TAGCGCAGTCTGTGTCGAACAAAAGCTCATCTGCCAATACCTGACTTCTGATATATTCGCCGTTGCGGGTAAATATGCCGCTGATCTTCGCGTTGCCCGAAAGGTATACGCGGATGTGGTCCATAACCTCAAAGCCGCTGTCCTTTCTCATGTTCTGGAGCTTTGAAACAAGCTCTCTTACGAAGCCTTCCTCAATAAGCTCATCATTGAGCTTTGTTTCAAGCACAACAGTGATCGCGCCGTCCTGATCGGTCACATAGTCGTCTGACTTAACAGTTTCAATGAGAAGGTCCTCAGGTGAAAGCTCCTCCGCGTTCCCTGCAACCTCAATTGTAAGCGTGCCCTTTTCGTTGATTTCAGCCATAGCCTTTGCGCCGTCAATATTTGCAAGAATTTCACGAACCTCGTTAATGTTCTTGCCGAAGCGGCGGCCTAGGGTTCTCAGCTGCGGCTTGAAGCTGTATGATGCGAACTGTGAAACATCATCAACAAATTCAACATTCTTGACATTAAGCTCTGTCTTTATAATATCCTTATAGAATTCCTTAAGCTCTGTATCGGCCTTAACATAGATAGCGTTAAGCGGCTGACGGCTCTTAAGACCTGATGTGTTTCTGCAGGCGCGTCCCAATACAACTATATCAAGAACCTCCGCCATGCTGTCCTCAAGCTCCTTGTCAATGAGCTTTTCATCAGCCTCAGGGAAGTCACAGAGATGAATACTTTCCGGCGCGTCCTTATCTATTGAACGGACAAGGTTCTGGTAAATATCCTCCGTCATGAACGGGATCATCGGAGCCGCCGCCTTGCACAGTGTTACGAGAGCTGTGTAAAGCGTCATGTACGCGTTGATCTTATCCTGTGTCATTTCCTTTGTCCAGAAGCGCTGACGTGAAAGACGCACATACCAGTTTGACATATCGTCAACAAGCTTATCGAGAACCTTTGTGGTTTCCGTGATCTTGTAATTAGCGAGATTGTTGTCCACTTCCTTAACGGCTGAGTTGACGCGTGAGAGCATCCATTTATCCATTACCGAAAGCTTGTCGTATTCAAGCTCATACTTTGTAGCGTCAAAGCTGTCAATATTAGCGTAAAGCACGAAGAATGCGTAGGTGTTCCAGAGCGTACCCATGAACTTTCTCTGCCCTTCTGTAACCGCCTTGTCATAGAAGCGGTTCGGCAGCCACGGAGCCGAGTTGGAATAGAAGTACCAGCGAACCGCGTCCGCGCCGTGCTTTTCGAGCGCTTCAAACGGGTCAACCGCGTTGCCCTTTGACTTTGACATCTTCTGACCGTTTTCGTCCTGAACAAGACCGAGAACGATTACGTTCTTGTACGGTGCCTGATTAAAGAGAATTGTCGATTCCGCAAGCAGTGAATAGAACCAGCCTCTTGTCTGGTCAACCGCTTCACTGATGAAGTCTGCCGGGAAGTTCTCCTTAAATATATCCTCATTCTCGAACGGATAGTGCCACTGAGCAAACGGCATTGCGCCCGAGTCGAACCAGCAGTCTATAACCTCCGGCACTCTGTGCATTTCGCCGCCGCAGTCAGGACACTTGATCGTAACGGCGTCAACGAACGGACGGTGAAGCTCTATATCGTCAGGACAGTTGTCCGACATTTCCTTAAGCTCAGCTATCGAGCCTACAACATGGCGCTTGCCGCAGGAGCATTCCCATACGTTAAGCGGAGTACCCCAGTAACGGTTACGGCTGATACCCCAGTCCTGAATATTTTCAAGCCATGAGCCGAAGCGTCCCTCGCCGATCGTCTTAGGGATCCAGTTGATGGTCTTGTTGTTTCTTATCATATCGTCCTTAACCGCGGTCATCTTGATGAACCATGTGTCACGCGCGTAGTAGATAAGCGGTGTGTCACAGCGCCAGCAGAACGGATAGCTGTGCTCAAACTTAGGCGCGTTGAAGAGAAGTCCTCTTTCGTCAAGGTCCTGCAAAACGAGCTTATCCGCATCCTTGCAGAATACGCCCGGCCACTTTGTTCCCTCTGTAAGACAGCCCTTGCCGTCAACGAGCTGTAAGAACGGAAGGTCATATTTTCTGCCGACCTTTGAGTCGTCCTCACCGAAGGCGGGCGCGATATGAACGATACCTGTACCGTCAGTAAGAGTTACATAGTTATCGCAGGTCACATAGTAAGCCTTGTCCTTAATGCTCTCCTGCTCATAAAGACCTGTATACTTCTTTCCTTCAAGGTCTGTGCCGACATAGGTTTCTACCACCTCAACCTCGGCATCCTTGAAGTTTGACTCAACAAGCGCCTCGGCGAGAATGAAATATTCATCATTAACCTTGATCTTTACGTAGGTTTCAACCGGATTTACGCAGAGCGCAACGTTTGACGGAAGCGTCCACGGAGTTGTTGTCCATGCGAGGAAGTATGTGTTCTCCTCACCCTCAACGGCAAACTTGGCTGTGGCCGAGCGCTCCTTGACATCCTTATAGCCCTGGGCAACCTCGTGCGATGAAAGCGGAGTTCCGCAGCGCGGGCAGTAAGGTACGATCTTGTGTCCCTTGTAAAGGAGTCCCTTTTCCCATATCTGCTTTAGCGCCCACCATTCCGATTCTATAAAATTGTTGTCATATGTGATGTACGGGTCATCCATATCAGCCCAGAAGCCGACTGTTGAGGAGAAGTCCTCCCACATGCCCTTGTACTTCCATACGCTTTCCTTACATTCATGGATAAACGGCTCAAGACCGTATTCCTCGATCTGCTCCTTGCCGTTGATGCCGAGCTTCTTTTCAACCTCAAGCTCAACCGGGAGTCCGTGTGTATCCCAGCCTGCCTTTCTTATGATTTTCGCGCCCTTCATTGTATGGTAGCGCGGGATCATATCCTTGATGACTCTTGTTAAAACGTGACCGATGTGCGGCTTGCCGTTCGCGGTCGGAGGACCGTCATAGAATGTGTAAACGGGTCCATTCGCTCTTGTGTCAATACTTTTCTGGAATATGCTGTGATCCTTCCAGAACTGCTCGATCTTCTTTTCGCGCTCAACGAAATTAAGATTGGCGTCAACCTTCTGATAAGTGCTCATTGGTATTTCCCTCCTGTAAAAAATAAGCCTTGTCCGGGATTAACCAAGACAAGGCGTTAAAATGCTTTGTTATACCACTTGTTTAATCTGCGTACCGCCATACGCGCTCCCGTAACGGCGGAGATCCCGGCGCGGCTTAATTGCATAATGCTTTCAGCCTTGCAGCTCGGAAGTGATTTTCAACGGATTTTACTTACGTCCGGTCTTGCACCGTCACCGGCTCGCTTTGCGCTTTCATATCCGCCTACTGTCTTCGTCTGCGCTTTTGATTCGATTTTCAAAAATATTATATTACAATTTTATTTGGTTGTCAATAGCTTTTTTAAATAAAATATGTACGCGGGAGTTCGACAGTTGAAAAGCCATAAAACTCCGCAAAAGCGCATGGTTGCTTT
>JBJEFT010000352.1:0-5502 GCA_051874315.1 Candidatus Ornithomonoglobus sp. | reverse complement strand
TTCTCACTCATATATCTATAAAGATCATCATTGTCAAGCAGTCTGTTAATTGCCGCCCTCAAAGCCGCGCTGTTCTGCTTCGCAACAACATATCCGTTTTCTTTATTCTTTATAACTCCCGGATTCCCGCCGAAATCAGAAACAACTGCCGGAATCCCAAGGCTCATACCTTCAAGCAGCGCAAGGCTTGTGGCTTCGGTGCCGTATGAGGCATTGACCTGAATATCTGTTATATCCATAAGCTTATCCACATCCGATATGAATCCGGTGAAAATTATCTTGTCCTCTCTTTCAAGCCGCCTTACCTTCTCCTTCAGCGTGTCCTCGTACGAGCCTGTTCCGGCTATAAAGAATTTTGCCTTTATTCCGTCCTTGATGAGCATATCGGCAGCTTCTATGAAATATTCGTGACCCTTTATGTCCTCAAGCCGCGCGACTATTGAGATAACCTTTTCATCCTCCGCTGCACCAAAGCGCCTGCGGATTTCGGCTTTTTCCTTCTCCGATACAGGTGTAAGACCCTTGACACCGTTAAGAATTACCTTTATCTTTTCCGCTTTTACTCCGGTATCGGTAAGATTTTCCTTTGCCGCATCCGCAACCGCAATTATACCGTCCGAATAGTAGTTATTAAAAGCGCCGTTTATCTGCTTTCCCGGAAATTTTGTCATATATTTTTTAGGCGGAAACACGCTGTGCCGCGTATAAATCACCTTTGCCCCGGCATGCCTTGCGGCGATCCGCGCAGACATGCTTGCGTGTGTGTGTACAAGGTCAGGCTTTTCTGCCTTAAACACCTCTTTCAGCCTTTTAATTGATTTTATATCAAGCGACTTCTCTGCGATTCCGTCAACCTCTATAACCTCAATGTTGTTTTCCTCAACCATAGGCCTGAGCAGACTGTTCGGAGGCAGGATTACCTTAACCTCAAACTTGCTGTAATCAAAATTTTCAAGCAGGGTTATAAGACACTTTCCGGCGCCGCCGATATTGGTATCGGAGGAAACCTCTATTATTTTTTTCTTATCCATTATATATCGCCTTCTTCCTTACTGGTGATATACCGGAAGCACATTGTAATTCCTATTACCATGAAAAATACTGCCATAACGCGATAGTTATAGAAGGTATAATCGAACAGGCTCTGGAACAGGAAGCCGCACACTCCTGACGCAAGCGCCAGAGTCATGGACGAGTTAAAGGATTTCTTTGAGCGTCTTGAATATATTCTCTGCACTCCCTTCAGGTATACAACGATAACCGCCAGGAAGGAAACCAAAGCCGGAATACCGCCTTCAACAAGGAGCTGAAGGAAGGTATTATGCGAATGGGGCGCTATAATCGCGTTATATGAGAAGAACGGATAAACCTGATTAAACGCGCCCTCTCCCATTCCTATACCTCCGGCAAGATAGTGCCTGAGCATACCGATTGCGCCCATCCAGATATACACTCTGTAGGATGTGGAGGAGTCCTCCATATCACCGATACTCATAAGCCTGTCCACAATTGTCTGCGGAACTATAAACGGCAGTATACACAATATAAGCGGAACAAATGCCCACCATCGCCCTTCATAGAAGGTTATAAAGAGTACAACCGTTACCATAAAGCCAAGCCAGCAGCCTCTTGACTGCGTGAGGATAAGGCACAGGAAAATTAGTCCCGTTACCGCAAGATATGCCCACTTTGAAAGGCTCTTTGCCTTATCCTTTAAAAAGAACAGGGCAGATACAGGAAGAACAAGAAGAAGGTATTCACCGAGTACGTTAGGATTGGCAAGCGTTGAATAAACACGCATCGTCTCGTCCTCAAACATTTCCTCATCTATCCATGCGTTTGTTGTCGTCCAGCCGAACGCGTACTGCATAACACCGTAAAGCGCAACCAAAGCGCCCGAAATCACAAACAGCCGGAGCAGCCCGTATAGCTGCGCCCTTGTTCTTATTGTGTTTATAATTGCAAAGTAGAAGGTTACAAATATGAAATACATAACCCATACCATAAGACTTGAATTGCGTGAAAACGAGAAAATGCACGAAACAAGCAGCACAGCAAGGAATATCAGGAGCGCGACACCTACTCCGTCACGTTTCCACACAAATTTCTTATCAAGTATTGACTTTATAACAAGCGAAACAGTTGTCCAGAGACATATTCCCGCTATCGGCACCGATGAAAACGGGATAAGCGGAGCAACGAACACCGCAGCATAAACACCTGTCACCGGATACTGCAGCACGAGCAGCATTCCAAATGCCGCAAACGGAATAAGCATACCGTAAAGCGGCATAACCGCCATAGCGCCTCCGGTAATAATGCCCATGAGAATAGCGGCGATAAGTCTTGTTATACCCTTTGTTTTCTTTTCATCATAGAAATCAAAGGTCACATTTTTTACGCCCGCGCACGCCTTGCAGAACTCGATTACCTTCGAGCCTGAAAGCCAGCTCATTGCATTAAAGTTTACCAGTGAAAGCAATGCCGCGATTACCGAAAGACACAGCACGATTTTATTAACACCCATGCCCCGGAGAAAATGCAGCGCATTGAACACCAGTGTCGCGCACAGAAGCATAATTCCCCAGAACCTGGTATTTAACGCCATAAAGTTCTGAACATATACCCGAGCGGTTTCACAGATAACACTTTTATCAACCTTTTCTGACAGCTTTTCACCGAGCTTATCCCTTATAAATTCCGTTAATGTAAACGGTGACATCATAACGCGTCCAAAGAAGCTGTCGCGCGATGATATGCCGCCGGTTTTGAGAAAATTCATTATCCTGCTGTTTTTCCATGACCGTTGGAAAAATCGGTTTATTCCCATAATGATTGCCCATAGTCTGCTTTTTGTGAAATAATCCGCAAGCCGCAGACAAAAATTGACAACCGTTGTAATTATAATACTGTTCATTTTAATTACCTATCATTCCTTTCGTTTTATTTATTTCGTTTTGGAAGCAGCTCCATTATTATATCTATCCTCAGCGCCAGTGCCACTATACCGTATACAACAACTCCCGCCGCTCCGCAGATTGCGCAGATTATTGCGTTTCCTATAAGGTTTCCTATGAGACCGCCGAAAACCGGTGATACAAAATTGTATACCGCATATACCGCCGCCGCCATAACAATAGTTGCAAGAAGCACCTTCAGTATTGTTATGCCGTCCCTGCTTCTTAACATTCCCGGATGCTTTCTTCCCATGCTTATTGCATTGAGTACAGCATTGCATATGCTGCCGCACGCCGTTGCAAGCGCCAGTCCGTTCGCCTTAAGGAACGGGAACAGAAGATATGCCAGAGCTACGTTCACAATCATACTGAGAATGGAGTTTCGCATTGGTATCTTTGAATCCTGCATTGAGAAAAATGTCTTTGACAAAACCTCATTTACAGCAAGACCTATCATTCCGATCGAATAATATTTAAGTAATACAGAAATTGCTATAACTCCGGTTTCCGTCATTTTTCCCAACCCGTATATCATTCCCGCAACAGGTCCCGAAAGCACCATAAATCCTGCCATGAGCGGCATAACCACCAGAAACATTGCGCGTACCGACATTGAGAACAGCTTTTTTGCATCGTCGTCACGCTTATCCGCAATCGCTTGCGCAAGCTTCGGAAAAATAAGGTTTGTTACGACAAAGCTCACAACACCCGTTACCACAAGATACAGACGGCTTGACTGCTGAATATACGTTACGGCGCTGTCTATACTTGAAGCGAGCTTCGAATTTACAAGCGTATACAGCGGCTGTACCCATGTTGCAATAAGCATAGGTCCGGCAAGCTTTATCGCCTGAACAATATATTTATCCTTAAACCGGAAATCCGGTCTGTACCTGACACCGAATTTCTTTATCCACGGTACTTCTATTAAGAATTGCAGGCTCCACGCTATAATCATTGTGATCGCCAATCCGTAAACCCCGAATTTTTTACCGAGATTTATATAATAGGCTATAATCGCCGCATTTGAAACAAGACTTATTATCGACGGGATATTGTATTCACCGAACGACTGCAAAAGTCCTACAAACGAGAACGCAAGTCCCGTAAATATTATCATAGGAAACATTATAGCAGTCAGATTTGCCGCCAGCTTCTGTTTTTCCTGGTCATATCCGGACGCCATAAAATTGACAAGCGGTGTGCGCAGCAGAATTCCAACGATTGAAATAAGTACCGTTATACATATAATCATCGTTACGAATTTATTGACGAAGCCCATAGCCTCGTCCTTGCCCTTTTCTGCCATTATGCTATTAAATACCGGAATAAAAGTCGCCGATATAACTCCGCCTACAACGACATCAAACAAAGTTGTCGGAATCGTTGATGCGGTGAAAAACGCATCGGATTCAATCCCAGCTCCGAAGAATGCCGTGAGCATTGAATCCCTTGCAAGTCCCAGTACCTTTGCCAGAAGTGTTGCTGCAACCATAATCCCCGCCGTCAGCAGCATCTTCTTTCCGGTATCCTTTGCTTTACTGCTCATCTGCGGTCACCGCCTTCATAGAGCTTAACCGCAAGCTTGCCGTTTTCCAGAGCCTTTTCATTCAGCTCCTTATAGCATTCACGCAGCTCTTCCCTGATTTTATCATAATCATTGAAGCATTTATCTATCAGCGCCCTGCCCTTTTCGGCGTCTATACCTTTAACGTCAAGGCACATAGGCTGTCCGGCATAATCCATAAAGCTCTTTATTTTAGGGTCATATGCAAGACCGATAAGCGGTACCTGACTGCTTGTCGCATATATCAACGAATGCAGCCGCATGCCTATACATACATCAAGAGCCGATACAAGCGACATCATATCGTGTACATCAAGATGTATATCCACAAATGCCGAGGAGACCTTCATCTTTGACATTATACTTTTTGAAATACTCTCATCCTTATTAGTCTGCATCGGTATGAATACAGGATAGCAGCCGTATTTCTCCGCCGCGTAATCGCACATTGCCGCAACTGCGCTTTCAAAGGCGCTGTTGGCATACTTTGAGCGCCTTACGGAAACTCCGAGAATCTTTTTTGCATTGTCAGGAACGCCGAAGCGTTTAAGCAGCTCTCGTCCGCATTCTCTGTCCGCAATATCCATACCGAATACCGGGTCCGCTGTAACAATAATTTCCGGCTTGTTAACACCTATTTCCCTCAATGTTTCCTCCGCTGACGGGTCCCGCAGCGTTATGAGATCCACATTATTCAGCACTCTCCTTGCAAGAGCAATATTGCGGTTATTTGTGAGAGGCCCTATGCCGTTTGAATACAGCATAACCTTTACCTTTTTCATTTGCGCAAGCTTTATTACCGCAAGGTAATAGATCAGCGATTTTGTTGAGGTGGCGTCTTGAATCAGCGTGCCTCCGCCGGAAATCAGCATTCCCGCCTTCTTCATATGCTTCATTATTGAGAATATGTTAAGGCGGTTAACCGCTTTTACTCTGTACTGCTGTATTGTCTCCCGGGGATTTGCCGAAAGCACAACA
>JBJEFT010000351.1:0-5517 GCA_051874315.1 Candidatus Ornithomonoglobus sp. | reverse complement strand
CAGGAAAAGATTCTTGAGGCCGCAATGAATATATAAGGAGGTGCAGTCGTATTATGAGTAAATTTAAAAAAATATTCTCGGCGAATATCCGTGAATTAAGTCTTGTCATAGTTATGATTGCAATCGCTGTATTTGTTCAGTACAGAAGCGGCGGTAACTTCTTAACTGTGGAAAATATTTCGGACATGCTTGCGGAAACATCGGTTCTCGCGATATGCGCGGTCGGAATGATGTTCGTTATAGTAACGGGCGGTATCGACCTTTCGATAGGCGCAATAATGGCTCTGGGAGCGATGGCAGGCTGTACGGCGCTTAAAAACAATCAGTCAATGCCGATAATCGCGGTAATCGGCATTGCAATGGCGGTAGGTCTTGTATGCGGTATATTCAACGGCGTTCTTGTATCAAAGCTCAAGATACTTCCGATCATCGCAACACTCGGTACAATGAATATTTACCGCGGTATAACATATCTCGTTGCAAACGGCAGCTGGGTCAAGCAGCAGGAGATGGGCGCAAAGTTCCTTTCACTTGCTACAGGTAAGGTGCTGGGAATAAACAACCTTATCATTATAGCAGTTATTGTTTACATAATCGCCGGCTTCTTCATGACAAAGACCAGAACAGGACGTAAGATATACGCTGTCGGCAACAGTGAGGAAAGCGCGCGAGTTTCGGGTATCAAGACGGACAATACGCTTATCATGGTATACACGCTTCTGGGTGTTATTGCGGGTCTTGCAGGCACACTTTATGTATGTAAGTACGGCGTTGCGCAGGGAGAGACCTGCACAGGCTATGAAATGAACGTTATCGCTGCGTGCGTTCTCGGCGGCGTATCAATTAACGGCGGTACAGGACGCGTTCCGGGAGTTCTTCTCGGCGCGGTTCTTCTCGGTATTCTTAATAATGCAATGCCGCTTATCCACGTTTCATCCTTCTGGCAGGAGGCTATAAGAGGTCTTATCATTCTCCTCTCAATCATAGCTAACTCGCTTATCCAGAGAAACGTTGAAATGAAAGCTTTGAGAAGGAGGAATATCTGATGGCAGTTAAAGAAATAGTCAGACAGGCCGTAAGCGCCGACGGTACAAGAACCATCGCCGCGGAAAGAGGCTTCTCATGGAAACGCTTCATTCTCCAGTGGGAGTGGATGCTCGTGCTGATGCTCGTTATCGTTAATATTTTTAACATATCGGCATCGCCTAACTATGCAAATGTAAAAAATATTCTCAACGCGTCAAGAGACTTCCTTGACAAGGCAATCGTCGTGTTCCCGATGGCATTCGTGCTCATGCTCGGCGAGATCGATATTTCGGTCGCTTCTATTATGGCGCTCTCCGCGACAATCATGGGTATTGTCTATCAGGCGGGTTGTTCAATGGGTGTTGCGATTGCCGCGGCGCTCCTTACCGGAATTATCTGCGGATTTATCAACGGCATAATCCTTGTTAAGTTCCCGGAGCTTTCATCAATGATCGTAACTCTGGCAACACAGATCATATTCCGCGGTATCGCGTCGATCATTCTTGAAACAAAGTCGGTCGGCGGCTTCCCGTCATGGTTTACAAAGGTTGCCGCAGGAAAGATAGGCGGCATGGTACCTTATGTACTGGTGTTCGTAGTGCTTGAAGCATTGTTCTTTGCATATCTTCTGCACTGTACAAAGTTCGGACGCCGCTGCTATGCAATAGGCAACTCGGTCACTGTCGCAAAGTATTCGGGCGTTAAGACCGATAAAATCAAGCTTATTGTTTACACAATGGCAGGTCTTTTCTCAGCGATAGCCGCTGTATACCTTGCATCAAAGATGTCAAGCGTAAGACCGGACGTTGCAAAGGGCTATGAGCTTGATATAATCGCAATGGCAGTTCTCGGCGGTGTTTCGACATCAGGCGGCAAGGGCAGGATCCTCGGAGCATCACTCGCTATCCTCGTAATCGGTTATCTCCGTTACGGTCTCGGACTTATAAACGCATCATCACAGATCATCATGATCGTTGTCGGCGCTCTTCTCATCATCGCCGTTGCGATCCCGAGCTTACAGAACAGCATAGGAAATACCAACTGGTTCAAGAAGCTTAAAGCGATGGGGCAGAGAAAATAAATGTGCATAAAGAGAGTATTGTGGGATAAAGCTCTCTTAAAAATAATAAAACAAAAAGAAAGGAAGAAATCAAAATGAAATTCAGAAAATTAATGGCATTAGGTCTTGCCGCAGTATCGGCAGCGGCAGTTCTCGCAGGCTGCGGCGGCGCAGCGACAACAGAAACAGCGTCAGAGGAAGGCGCAGCGTCAGGCGGCGGCGTATACGCGTTTGTTGCAAAGGATGTTCAGAACCCGTACATGCAGAAGGTATATGACGGCTTTGAGGCAGCATGTAACGAGATCGGCGCAGAGCCTCTTTATAAGGGACCTGAGGCTGCAACACCTGAGAAGCAGATCGAGATCATCAACCAGCTTGTTGCTCAGGGCGTAGCAGGTATAGCGATCGCGGCTAACGACCAGGACGCTCTCCAGCCGGCTCTTACAGAGGCTATGGATGCGGGTATTCCTGTTATCTCACTTGACTCGGCTGTAAACGCTGAATCAAGAAAGACACATATCCAGCAGGCTGACCCGGAGAAGATCGGCCGCGGACTTGTTCAGGCTGCATATGAGATGGTAGACGGAGAGGGCGGCATCGCGATCCTTTCGGCTACAGCTCAGGCTACAAACCAGAACCTCTGGATCGAGTGGATGCAGAAGGAGGTTGAGGAGAACGCTGATAAGTATGCAAGCACACCGATCGTAAAGATCGCATACGGTGATGACGACCCGACAAAGTCAACATCAGAGACACAGGCTCTTCTTCAGGACCCGTCAATCAAGGTTATCATAGCTCCGACAACAGTTGGTATGCTCGCGGCAGGTAAGGTTCTTCAGGACAAGGGATCAGAGGTAAAGCTCACAGGTCTCGGTCTCCCGTCAGAGATGGCTCCGTTCATCGAGGACGGCACATGCCCGTGGATGTATCTCTGGAATCCGGTTGACATCGGTAACCTCGCAGGCTACACACTTGACGCTCTTGTAAAGGGTGAGATCACAGGTGAAGTTGGTGAAACCTTCACAGCAGGTGAGCTTGGCGACAAGGAGATCACAGAGGCTGCTGACGGCGGCACAGAGGTAATGCTCGGAGATCCGTTCAAGTTCGATCCGGAGAACATTGCTGAGTGGAAGGAAATTTATTAATTAAAACATAAACAACACATATGCTTTTCACTAAGTTTTCTATAATCAATGTAATGAAGAAAACTTAGTGAAAAGAGGTCTTAATAGCATGCATTAAGTATTATTAAAATACGAAGAACTTAATGCATGCTATGCGACTTAATTATAAATCCCACAAAACGAAGGCTTTCCGCAGAAATGCGGGGAGCTTTCTTTTATTATGTAAGGTATTGACAAAGTTTTGTTGATAATATATAATTAAGATATGTACAGATTAAGAAATTTGTGAAAAATTACAGGAGGAAAGCAATGACGCGTCATTCACAGCTTTTTAAGCGTATTGTCAAGCCGTATTTTATACTGCTGACAATCATTATTTCAATAGCGACCGTCATTGTGTATTCCGCATCGGTCGCAAGGGTCAGAAACGAGTCTGTAAAATCGCTGCAGAAGCTTGCGGAGAGAACGGCGCAGCTGACGGATACTCTTATAGACGAGCTCAGCGCGTTGGCAGATCAGGTCAATCATCAGCAGAAAATCACCGGATTGTTTTATAATGTTCAGAACGGCAATACCGATAAAACAAACCGTTTTGATATTGATATTCTTAACAGTATAGATATTTCCTCAACCTTGAAGGATCTGCTTGCAGGAAGAACAGGACAGTATAATATTTCAATATATAATAATTACGGTGATTTTGTTTCAAGCCATAACTATATGGTAAACCGCAGCACACTTGAGGAATTTACAGAGAGCGGGCAGTATGCCAAAACAATGATGGCGCTTAATTCAAACGGCGGAGCTGTGGTTCAGCCGCCCGCGCAAAATCCATGGACAAACAGTAAGATCATATATATTACCTTACAGAAGGAATTAAAAAACGAATATTCAGAGGATGTCTGCGGTATAATTGAGGTGCGCGCGTCTGTAAGACAGCTTGACGAGCTGCTGTCCAATGGCGGCAGGGTCGGGGGACAGGTGTTGATACGCAATCTGGCAAACGGAGAGATAATTTATCCCTACGGCTACACTGAGGAAGAAAATATTTCATATATAACCGCGCCGCTGGGCAGAACGGGCTGGGAGGCGGCGATACCGTATAATGACGGTGTCCCCAAAGGCTTCAGTATGCAGCTTATACTGCTGTTTGTGATACTTTACATAATCCTTATGAGTCTGGTGCTGATAGTGGCGTTAATTATAGGCAGACACGTTTCAGAGCCTATTTTGCAGCTTGCTGAGCATGTGCGTGAAATCGACACACCGGAGGGCAAGCTTGTACCTATGGAGGGAGCGATCGATGAAATAAAGGAGCTTGAGGAGAGCTTTAACACAATGCTAAGGCATATGAATAATTCATTGCAGCGCGAAAAAAAGGCATATTCTCTTGCGCTCCAGGCGCAGATGAATCCGCACTTTCTGTATAACAGCCTTTCGGTAATCGGCGCGGCAGGATTGGAGTCGGGAGCGGACAATGTTTATGATATGTGCATAGAGCTTTCCGAGATGCTGCGGTATGTTGCGGCATATGAAAAGGTCACGGTTCCCTTGAGGGAGGAAATCACACATACAAGGAATTATCTTTCGCTTATGAAATCCCGCTATGAGGAGCTGTTTGAGTATAGCGTTGTAGTTGATGAGGAGCTTTTGAATATTCCGGTCCCCAAGCTGTTTATACAGCCGCTTGCTGAAAACTGCTTCATACACGGCTTTAAGGAGAAGGAGCCGCCGTGGAATATAAAAATCACAATGCGCGGCAGCCGTGACAGCTGGGAGCTTGTGATTCGTGATAACGGCTCGGGAATAACCGATGAGCGTATAGCGGAGATCAATAAAAAGGTAGAGGAAACCCTCTCGGATATGAGGGTGGGGGATATAGGCGGTCTTGGTATTGTAAATACGATAATAAGACTTAAAATGACACATAACAGCAATATAAGCTATGATATAAGAAACGATAACGGAATGATAATAAGAATAATATCGGGCGGCAGCGTCTGATTGTAAGGTATGTGCTTTATGAATGAGAGAGGGTAAGGCAGCGTATGTTTAAGGTAATGATCGTTGAGGATGAGCCGCCTATCGCGAGAACGATAAAGGCGGCATTAGAAAAAGCTGACACGGATTTTAAGGTGGAGAAGTGCTGTATAAACGGCAGAATGGCTGTTGAAACGCTTTTAAAAGAAGATTATGATATAGTGATCACCGACATAAAAATGCCCGTTATGACGGGAATTGAGCTTGCGGGCTGGATCAGCGAAAACAAGCCGGATACCATGGTTATAATACTGAGCGGCTATTCGG
>JBJEFT010000350.1:0-5531 GCA_051874315.1 Candidatus Ornithomonoglobus sp. | reverse complement strand
CGCCCTTCTTGCCGAACGGAGTACCTCTGAACACATACGCGTCCGGGTCCTCGATGAAGCGCACGCCGTAAAGTCTGCCGATCTCACCGTCATAGATCTCGGTAGTCGCGTTGTACTCCTGAACTCTCTGCCATGCCTCGTCGTCCATGATGTTGAATGCAACATCCGGGTGGATAAAACATACATAATACTTGCCGTCCGCGGGCTGGACCTTATTGCGCTTAAGCGATGTGACCGCGCGGCGCACATCCTTTACGGTAAGCACATCGGTAAGCTCAGAGCGGCTTGATGCGGTACCGGCATAGAACACGTTAAGACCCGACGCAAGCTCCATAGCGTCGAGGTGCTCAAAGGTTTCAAGCTGATTTTCCGTCAAAAGCTCGGTATACTTTAATACCTCCGGCGACGGGTCGTTTGCAAAGAAATCGAGCTGATCGGTATATGAAACATAGTTGCCGAACTGCTCCGGTTCACCCTTGATACGCGTAATGTTTACCGCCGTTCCGGTAGGGGTCACGCCCTCGGTAAGCGGTGTTAATGCCTTGGGGAGAGGGGAGAGCTTGTCAAATCCGATTGTCTTTGTCTTTCCCTTCGGGATATTTACCTGCTGTCCGAACTTTGTGTACTTTCTTTTCTGCTTGTTGGTCACAAGCACATAGCGATTGAGGATTGCCTCCATTAACGGGGACATTCCGGCGCTCGCCGTGGTGTTAAGGTTAAGTCTGGTTTCTACTGCTGTTTCTGCCATTTGTTTTTACTTCCTTTCCTTTTTTAACTGTTTTTTCTTTTATTTATATATGCAAGGAAATCCTTTGTCGGCAACGATGCCGGATTTACCGTGCTGTCTCCTGTGCCTCTCGCTGCTGTCTGCGCGTTCTGTGATATTTCACGGCGCTTTATAGGCGGTTCCGGCTGCTGCTTCTGCGGCTCCACGGCTTCGGGAGACTTATTCATACCGCTTGCAAGGTATGCCTGCGCTACGCTGCCGCCGCTCATGAGCACATTTTTGAACGTCTCGTTCTGTGTCGCTGCGCCAAAATCAAAACTCGGGTCAAGCTGCTTTAACGTTGCGCTCTCGTTCTGCCACCGGGTTATAATGCGGTTCTGATTGTCCTGCTGCTCTTTGCGCTGACGCTCCTCGTTTCTGTAACGTTCAAGCTCCGCATTGTCGGTCTGCTGCTTTTTGTATTCGCCTACCGGTACGCCGCGCTCGTTTGCCGCCGCTTCGTCAAGCTGATTTATAAGAGCGTCCGCCCAGTTGTCCCCTGCGTCACCGTAATTTCCGGTAAAGGCGCGCTTTATGCGACTGAGAGTGTCATCCTGAGTTGATGCGCTGCCGTTGGCTAACTTTTCCGCTCTTAACCCCTGACCTATAGTTGTGGTTGTCAGTTCGGGCTGCGTCTCATGCTGTGCCGGTTCCGATGTCGGAGGCTCCGTTTCTATTTCGGAAGGTTCCGCTGTACCTTCCGCCGGTTCACCGTTTGCACCCGGTTCTGTATTCCCCTCCATCGCTGCGGCATCCTCCGGCGGCTCTGAGGCTTCCTCAGGCACGTCATCCGGCGTGTCAAGCTCAGCGAGGTACTGCGCAAATTCCTCCTCAGACATATTGTTTATGTCCTCTGCGGTCACTGTTTTCGTTTCACTGTCCATATTGGCTTTCATTCTCCTTTCTTCTCTACCATATGTTTTTAAGTCTTATCGGCTCGTTCGGCATTCTCGCCGAAAGCCATTCTCTATAACGCGCAAGCAAACTGTTAAATTCCTGCATGTACTGCGTGTACATATCCGGGTCATGCTGACACTGCGCTATACGCGCAAGTATATAATACTTATACATTGCGTCGTGCGGCGCGTCACATACCGTTCTGTCTGTTATCACGCGCTCTATGACTGCATTTTCATAAGAGGCTGCTGTAAAGTCGTCAAGCTCGCCGCTGCCGACTGTGAGTATATAGCCTCGCTCTGACTCAGGGTCATAATCCACATCAAGCAGATTTACGGTTGTCGGCGTTTTTCCACTGACAGTCACGGTCAGCACATCACCGGGGATAAACTCGCAGTCATAAAGACTGATTGTATTGTTCTCCGTATCAAGCTTTACGGAGCCGGTATACTTCGTCTGTCTGATAGGCTCATATGGCGCTTCATATATTACCGTGAGCTTGGGGGTGTATCTGTCGGTAATCTCATGAAGCGTCAGGTATTTGCCGATATGCATACGCCGTCCGGCTGTCCTTGCGTCCCTCAAAGGTATCTCTCTGCCGTCTACAAGTATCTTTACAACATTTTCTGCGCGTACGTCAGTCGGCAGCAGCGCTGTACCGTCCTTCGCAAGCGGAGGGCGTATCTCCTTATAGACAATTCTGCTCTCTACTGCAAGCATGGACGATACCTCGTTACACCATACAAGCATATCCGGCGTGTCGTATTCGGACGGGTATTCGCGCTGTACGGCGCGGATCACTTCGTTTATGTACATTGGGCGTTCACCTCCTTTCTTCCGCTTTTGTTCCTTAAATGCAATCTATACTCCTTTCTAATTGCCATTTGCTCTATGCACTTATGAACGGATTTTTATATGGGCTGTCCTTTTTATATGGGCTCATAAAGGGATTTTTTCTCGGGGCAGTGTTCGACTTTCCAAAAGCTTTATTTTTTGTAAACGGATTGTCCTTTGAAAGAGCGAAGGAGCTTTTATCTGTAATTCCGCTTCCGTTCGTGGGAACCACGAACGGACCAACGGCAGCGGAGCTGCCGCTTGGAGTACCCGCACTTGCCGTCATGAAGATGTTGCGGCTTGGTGAAATGCTGCCTGCGCTTCCGCCGCTGCTTCCGTTCTTACTTCCGCTTTTGCTTCCACCGCTGCCGCTGCTTCCGCTGTTTTTTGTAAACAGGTTGGTTTTGCCAGTACTGGCGGTTGATGGGGCTTTGGCGGTTGCTGTGCTGCTTTGTGTGCCGCTTGAGGCTGCGGAATTTTCCGTTGATGCGGTATCTGATGAAGCTTTGCCATCGCTTTGTCCCTCCGGGGCATTCCCGCCCGAGGGTGAGGATGACGAGGGCTCGGATGGGTAAAAGGCTTCTCCGAGATTGCTGTATGACGGAATGACGCTCGGCACACCGTAGCCTCCGGCACTGCCTTTAAGCTCCGTGACGTCGACTATCTCGTCCTTTGATTTCTCGTCATTTGTCATGTCCGGGCGCTTGTTCTTTATCTCGTCCGGCAAGGCTATTTTCTCATCATCTCCGGCATTATCATTGATGTATTTTATAACCTTCTCCTGCTGCTCGGCGGTCAGATCGTTCCATGTGCCGGTTATTTGTACGGACTTCTGCGTCTTGTCGGATTTCAGATTATCAATATGCGTTTGATTTTCCTCTATCTCTTTCTGCTTCTTCTCAGGTGACCAGTCTCTCGCGTATACACGGTGCTGCTTGCCGTCCGCCCCTTCTTCCATTGTATAGGCTGTACCTTTGTTTATATTATCAATCTTTTTCTCATAATCGGCTATTTTGTCGGCTTTCTCCTCATCGGAATAATTCACCTTCAGACTTACGTTCATTACGTCCTCAACCGCCGTTGTGCCGTTCATGACATGTTCCTTTGTGTTCCTTTGAAGTATGAGCTTTATGGCGTATTCATCAACGCTGCTGCGTATCTCGTCATACAGCGCGTCTATCTCATCCTGCGGCTTGCCGAGCTTTTTCATTACCCATTCCTTTTGCACAGCATTTTTGATACTATTGGAGATTTTTTTGTATTCCTCCGCCTTCTGCCAGTCAGCAAGATATTTATAGTCCTCATTATTCATGAAACGTTCCATCATGCTTGCCGTGCTTTTGCCGAGAAGCCTTGAATATTCCTCATATTCGCTGCCGGATATCTTAAAGGTATAGGTCCTGTTACTGTCGTCTATCTTTATATTTTTGTTTTCCATAGACGGTATGGCAGGAAGAATGTCGGAGCCGTAACCGGGGAGGAGACTGTCAAGCTCATTCATCAGCTTGTCGCCTTTGCCTTTATACGCCTTAAACGGCATGAAGTTCTCGTTAAGCCAGTCTTTGAGCTTACTGTCAAGCGTACTGCCGCGGAGGTTGCCGTATATATCAACCGAGCGCGGAACCTCCTTATACAGGAACGGAAGCTTTGAAAAAAACTTGAATTTTATAAGCTCTCCGGTATCGTCGGTATGATATGTGTCGGACATATATTCATTCTGTGTGTTGGTCTGCTTTGACACAATATTAGGAATAAAACCAACTGCGAACTCTGTTCCCTGCATCGCTGCAAACTTTGATACACTGCCTTCGCTGTTCTCCCAGTTTCGGGCAATGTTCTGTAAGCCGGTAAAACCGGTTACGCTCTCTGCGGCGTCCTTTGTCGTGTTTATCATTTCAGATATTACTCCGTCAAGGTCGCTCTTGAACAAGTTTCCCAGCGCATATACGCTGCTGACTGTCTGCTCCTTTATGTTGCTGCCCTCGGGTATGCCGTTTGTAACGCCCGATAAGCGCCCGGCTTTATTCCATAGCCTTGCGCCAAGTACCATGCCGTAGGTCATAGGCTGGAAGTTGCTGACGTCAAGGAGCGTATCGCCGCTTTTAAATTCTGTGCTTTCACCTTTGAACAGTCTGCCAATTGCCGATGTGTTCAGAAAGTCGCCGCTTGTGCCCGTCGCCTGACGCTGTTTAGCCGCTTTGTAATCGTCCTCGTCCTCACCGTCTGAGACCAGTAAAACGCCTAACGATGCGGCAAGCATTCCGGCGGCAATCGATACGGTTCCTTTTGTTGCTCTTGCAAAGGAATCGGCAATCTGACGCTGCATAACTGCTGACATTGCTTCGCCTTTTTTATGATAGCTGTGCTCTGCCTTACCTACAAGATACAGTGTTTTTAAATATCCCATAGGTGACATCTCTATGCCGGTCTGCAATATGTTTGAGGGGACTGAGGTAAACGGAAGGATCAAATCTCCTGCGCCAAATTCCTCCGTTCCTATTTTGTTGAGCGCATCGTGTATTTTGTTTACTGTTTCCGCAGCAGTCATGTTATATTGGAAGGTGCGGTACAGAGTTACATATTCGGTCACCTCCCGGATTTCTTCCTCTGTCATCCTGCGCTTACCGTTTTTCTCATTATTAATGAGCTCCTCGACACGATCTGCGGCAAGCTTTTCCGCTTCGTCACGATAGAGGTTTTTATCGGATTGCAGCAGTTCGTTCAGCGCGTCGGTATATACTTTCTCCTTTGCCTCAGGGGTTATGTCTGATGCCAGCTTTTCAAGTGACGCTCTGACGCTTTCGCTTATGCCTCCCTTTGAAAATTCGTCAGTATCAACCATTACATGCTTTATGAACCGCTCATACACCGAACCTGCTTTACTCTTAAAGGAACGATTGACGGGCTGACCGTATTCACTCCCCGAGTCCACGATATTATTTATCGCCAGTGAGGTCTCTATCATTGACATACGAAAACGGTCAAAGGCTGCTTTGGTATTTTCTCTTGTGCGCGCAAAGGTCTTTTCGTGACC
>JBJEFT010000349.1:0-5532 GCA_051874315.1 Candidatus Ornithomonoglobus sp. | reverse complement strand
CCTGTTACCGGCAGCGAGAACTGCAGCGCGTTTATGACAAGAGGCTGCTACAAAACAGACTATGATAAAAATGTAATAGATATGTTCGACAGCGAGGCGGCGCCGTGGGGCAACACCTACCGTGACGGCTGGAAGCAGATCAACGAGCGTGAAAACATTGCAGGCTATTTTGTATGGACCGGCTTTGACTACCGCGGCGAGCCTACCCCGTTCGCATATCCGTCAATATCAACACAGTTCGGCATTATGGATACCTGCGGCTTCAGAAAATCCGCCTATTATCTCAATAAGTCCTACTGGACGAACGAACCTATTGTACATATCGTTTCACACTGGAACTATACAGAGGGCGAGGCGGTAAAGCTTCACATCTTCTCAAACTGCCGTGAGCTTGAAATCCTTATTAACGACAGGGTTGTCGGCGCGGTCACAGTTGACAATGAAAACTATGCGGAATTTGACACTGTATTTGAAAAGGGAAAGCTTACTGTGCGTTCAGCGGACGGAAAAGCCGAGGACACTGTTTATACCTGCGGCGCCATTGCGGCTCTTGACATATCCTCAGGTATGGAAACAGCTCATGAAAATGACGCAATCTGCGTCAACGTAAAGGCGCTTGATAAGAACAGACATTTCGTATTCAACGCAGATGACACAGTTCATTTCACCGTAAGCGACGGCAAGGTGATCGGTGTGGGCAACGGAGACCCGAACTCCCACGAAACTGATAAAACCGATTTCAGAAAGCTCTTTGCCGGCTGCGCCCAGGCGATTGTTGAGCCGGATACCGGTGTAAAGGAAATGACTGTTACAGCCACAACCGACAGCGGCATAACAGCAGAGATAACAATCCCTGTTGCGGTTAAGGAAAACGCCCCGATA
The DNA here is from genome assembly GCA_051874315.1 of Candidatus Ornithomonoglobus sp. Taxonomy (GTDB): domain Bacteria; phylum Bacillota; class Clostridia; order UBA1381; family UBA1381; genus Ornithomonoglobus. The sequence goes on along the minus strand of JBJEFT010000349.1, from coordinate 4,650 downwards.
CAGATTCCGTCAGTCAAAGAGCGTTATCTTGTAAAATGGCGCCAGACCCTGGAGCTTTCGGAGGAATATCCCGATTACAGCAAGGAAATTTCCGACAGCGATATGAACACATGGGTTATAGTATCTGTCGGCAGCGGCTATGACGATATATTCAACAGCAAAACGGGCTTTGGAATGTATAAGACCACAGCGGAAATGCGTGAGGGTGAAAAGCTCATATTCCGCGAGCTGTTCGGTGACTACGTTGACGTTTATGTAAATAATGAAAAAGTATTTGGCGGTGAAGCAAAGTACGGCAGACGCTTTGTGTATACTGCGCCCGAAACAGGCACATACAGCATTACCGTTGTTATTGACAGCCGCGTTAAGACAGAGGTCGGCGGCATAAGCAAGCCTGTAGTAATTTCGGAATAAAACGATATACAACTTGATCCGCGCCGTCTATAACGGAATTTGGGAGACCTCAAAATTTATCTGATTTTGAGGTCTCATATACTTTATCCTCTTTCACAGGCTTAGGAAATTCTCTATAAGCCTCATTCCGTCCGGTGTGAGAACCGATTCGGGGTGGAACTGGATCCCGTATATCGGTCTTGAATTGTGCATAACTCCCATAACACAGCCGTCATCACTCTGCGCCGTAAGGCTCAGCTCCGCAGGCATTGTACTCTTGTCAATAACAAGCGAATGGTAGCGTCCTACCTCAAGCTCACCCGAAATCCCCTTAAACAGCGGACACAAGCCGTTTATCGCCACTTTATCACTCTTGCCGTGCATAATGCGGGGCGCGTGAACTATCTCTGCGCCGAACGCCTCGCCTATCGCCTGATGACCGAGACATACTCCAAGGATCGGAATATCTCCGGCGGCCTTTATAAGGTCAATACATATTCCGGCGTCCTTTGGATAGCCCGGACCCGGTGACAGGATTATGTGTGACGGCTTCTTCGCCAGAACCTCATCCACGGTTATCTTATCGTTTCTGTATACCTCAATATCAGGATTAAGCGTACCGATATACTGATACAGATTATATGTAAATGAATCGTAGTTATCGATCATTATGATCATTCTATACCGCCTGCCTCTCTTATTGCCGTTATCACGCTTGCCGATTTATTGACCGACTCCTGATACTCGTTTTCCGGAACCGAATCGTAAACGATGCCGCCGCCCGCCTGGATATATGCTCTGCCGTCCTTGAATACGCCTGTGCGGATCGTTATGCAGCTGTCGAAGCTGCCGTTAAAGCTGATATACCCGATCGCGCCGCCGTACGCGTTGCGCTTTGTTGTTTCAAGCTCATCAATTATTTCCATAGCTCTTATCTTCGGCGCGCCGGAAAGCGTTCCCGCCGGCAGCGTTGAGCCAAGAGCGTCAAAGCAGCTCTTATCCTTTCTCAGCTTACCCTCAACGTCCGAAATGATGTGCATAACGTGTGAAAACCGCTCAATGTACTTAAAGCGCGTTACCTTGACCGATCCGAACTCGCTGACCTTACCCACGTCGTTTCTGCCGAGGTCGACAAGCATTGTATGCTCCGCTATCTCCTTTGCATCCGCCAGAAGGTCCTTTTCGTTCTGCAGATCCTCCTCGATGGTCTTGCCGCGCGGTCTTGTTCCGGCGATAGGTCCTGTCTGAACAATGCCGTTTTCAACTCTTACAAGCATTTCCGGCGACGCGCCGACAATCTGATAGCCGTCAAAATTAAGATAATACATATACGGTGACGGATTGATCCTTCTGAGCGCCCTGTAAACGTTGAACGGGTCTATATCCGTTTCGACCGTGAATCGCTGTGAGATCACCACCTGGAATATATCGCCGTTTACGATGTACTCCTTAGCCTTCTCGATCTTTTTGCAGAACTCTTCCTTTGTCATGTTTGATTCCACCTTAAGCTCCGTTTTGCGCGGCTTAGGCGACTTCTCCATGAGCCTTGAAAGATCGCTCATTTCCCTGCGGATTTCCTCAATGCGCCCTGAGGCATTGCTATAGCCCTCCTCAATATCACCGTCGGCATGGATATTCACTATTATATGTATCTTCTGACTTATGTGGTCGAACGCGATGATCTCATCAGTAAACATAAAGTGCATATCGGGAAGCTTTAAATCGTCCTTGTTTACGTTTGGCAGATACTCATACTGTCTTATGATGTCATATGAGAAAAATCCCACCGCGCCGCCGTTAAAGGACGGAATATCCTCAAGCTTAGGGGCCTTGAACCTGCCGCAGAGCTTTTCAAGCTCCTCCATGGGCTTACCCGTGAATTTCCTTGTCTCCCCGTCCGCGTATGAAATCTCAATTTCATCCGCAAGGCTCTGGAAGGTTATGAACGGATTGCGGCCGATAAACGAATATCTTGCCGTAACCTGACTGTTTCCGATACTTTCAAGCAGAAAGCACTCCTTCTCTGTCGCCATTCTCTTGAATACGCTTATAGGCGTATCCATATCCGCATAGGCATCGGCTACAAGCGGGATCATATTGTAATCCTTCGCAAGCTCCTTAACCTGCTCCAATGATAAATTATACATCTGATGTCCTCCTTCTCCGAGAGAGAATATATTAAAAAATCTTTTGCACAGCTTTAGCAAAAGACGTAAGAATTTTCGTATTAAAACAAGGCGTACTGCGCCCATTATATCTATTCTCGTCTCATCTCATCTCATCTAAGCTAAACTGATCTGCGCATTGACCGTCCTGTGACGATCAACTGCTTTATATATAATAGCACAAATCCACCCGTATGTCAAGGGTGGATTTGTGCTGTTAAAGATTTCAGTTAAGAGATTAAGTGATTGTTTATATGCTTATCGTATTATTTCAGCGGTCTGCGCGTTACACAGAGGTATCATATCATCAAAGCTGTTCCAGCAGAATATCTTTATTCCGGTCACTCCGTCAGAATTAAGCTCCGCCTCTCCGTTTTTGATTTCTCCAAGCGCGGATACTGACGCGCCGCTGTAGGCGACAGCCACCAGCTTAGCGCCCTCGGGAACGTCCGCCGTAACGGACACCGTTATTTTTCCGTTTTCCTCGTTAATTAACGCCTGCACCTCGGTTATTTCCGCCTTTTCCACAGGCGGCAATGTTGCGCCGGGATCCTCCGTTACGTCAGGATTTTCTGTCGTTGGCGGCTCTGTTGTGCCGGGATCCTCCGTTGCATCAGGATCCTCTGTCGCGGGCGGCTCCGTTGTGCCGGGATCCTCCGTTGCGTCAGGATTCTCTGTTGCAGGCGGCTCCGTTGCGTCAGGTCTTTCAGGCGCCGCCCCAAGGCTTTCAAAGGTTATTCCGTTTATCTCCGCATAGGTCTGCGCCGTGCTGTTGTCGTAGCCGTATATTACAAGTGAATCGGAGCAATAATCGAGAGCATAATCACCTATAGCTGTGTCAGGGGATAAAAATGTGATCGCTTCAAGGCTGCTGCAGCCTTCAAACGATTGTTGACCTATGCTTGTCACACTGTCAGGGATTTCTATGCTTGTCAGGCTGCTGCAATCTCCAAATGCCACATTATCTATACTTGTCACGCCGACAGGGATTTTTATGCTTGTCAGACTGCTGCAGGAATAAAACGCATAATTATCTATGCTTGTTACTCCGTCAGGCAGTTCTATGCTTGCCAGACTGCTGCACCAACCAAATGCCGTGTCACCTATGCTTGTTACTCCGGCAGGGATTTCTATACTTGTCAGGCTGCTACAGGAAGCAAACGCATAATTGCCTATGTTTGTCACTCCGGCAGGGATTTCTATGCTTATCAAACTGCTGCAGCGATAAAACACTCTTTCACCTAAGCTTGTCACACTGTCAGGAATTTTTATGTTTGCCAGACTGGTGCAATCGCAAAACGCCCATCCAGCTATGCTTATTAATCCGGTGGACAATTCTACGCTTGTTAGACTGTTGCAGGAATAAAACGCATACTCGCCTATGCTAGTCACGCCGTCTTCTATTACTGCTGATAACACTTTAGTGCGATAACTATACCACGGAGCAATACCGTTGTAATCACTCATAGCCCCCCTCGCCGCTTATGGTAAGAACTCCGCTGCTGTCAAGCGTCCATGTGAGATTTTCTCCGCAGGTACCGCTTGCAGTTATGTCCGCGGACGGCTCCTCCGTGTCCTCACTGATGATAAAATCTCCATTATTGATTACCTCACCGTTCTCCGCAAAAGCCGATACCGACGCCGCAAGCATTGACATACTGAGCAATACCGCAGTTAATTTTCTTCTGTTTTTCAATGTAAACACCCTCCTTGATGGTTTAATAACTGTATATATAATATCACATTTTTTTCCTTTTGTAAAGAAAAATTTGTCAAATAAAAAAACAAAGCCTGCTGTTCACAGGCGGATGTATAAAGCTTGAATTACTGTTTATCTGTCGCAAAAACAGGAGAACAATAAATGCCCTCCTGTTACCGTAAATCTTCATTGATCAGTTTACGCGTTCCGCCGCCTTCTGTAGTGTCGCCTCGTCAATTCCCAGTTCACGCAGAGCGGCAATCATATCAGCTCTGCCCTCGGCTTTCCCCTCGGCTTTCCCCTGACGTCTTGCATAACTGAGCGCGCTGCGCTCTTCAAGCAGTCTTTCCTCGCGGCGGCGCGCCTGTTCGCGGACAAGAGTATCCGCGCTAA
>JBJEFT010000348.1:0-1502 GCA_051874315.1 Candidatus Ornithomonoglobus sp. | reverse complement strand
TGAGCAGTAACACAAAATCCGAAGTGAAAAGCATAGACGAAAAAAGGCTGCGGCAAAACTTATGTTTTGCTGCAGCCTTTATTGTATGTGTTCTTATTCCCACTTGAATACAAGGACCTTTGAAGCGCTGCCGGCTGATTCTGCAAATGAATCCTGTAGTGATCTTGTTGCGTCGTTATAGTTTCCCGAAACAGGCGCCAATGACTGTGGCTCTCCGTTTTCACCTGTTCTGACTGTTTCCATATCAAACATTGTAATCTTTATTTCCGGATTAATATATATCATCGCCAATTCCTCCTTTATTCTATAGTGATGTTTCCTATTTTAGCGTTCGCATCACTGAGACCCTGAATAATTATACCAAAAACGGCTGAAGCATTGCTGCCAAATTGACCATTCTCCAAAAGGTTAAATGTAAATGACTTCGTTACACTGTTCGATGTTACCTCACCTCTGATTGTTGATGCGTCCTGTGTAACAGATGACTTGTTTGTTATTGTTACAAGCCAGCCTACCGAACCTGTTGTTTCCGGTACATAGATATCACTCGGAGATATATCCCATATTACACGTTCTGATATATCATCGTTATAAATTTTCTCTAATTCTCCGAGGAGATATTCACCAATCTTTGTGCCGAGATATGCCGTATAATGGTTATGGTCAAGATACCAGCTCTGAACCATTTCAAGAACTGTTGTGAATGAAGTGCCGTGTTCTGCGTTATATGCATTTACATCATTAGGAGTGAGTGTGTTCATCCAATCCTCGCCCCGCTGACCTAATTCAATACAGTCAAGATTTTCTTCTGATGCGATCTGTCTTAATACGTCGTTTCTCGCCCCGTCACCGCGTGAGGTAGTGAAGCCGTTCTCTGCATCGTAAGGATATGATTTGTCACTGAAGCCTATAGGTGTAGCCGTTACTATTACCGGAATACCGCCTCTCTGTATGATACCCTCAACATAGTAATACTTCATCAGGGTGTAGTATGCGGCTGCCTCGCCTGTTTCCTTTGAGTTGATACCCATGTTCACAGTTACATAGTCACCCGGGCATACATTGAGGAGGACTGTTTCTACTCTGCCCTCGTTATAAAAGCTTACAGAATCACGTCCCGCCATACCGTTATTTGAGAAACCGCTGAAGCAATCCGGAATTGCTACATAACCGTTTGATACGCAGTTACCCCATGAGCAGGCGCCGTTTGCTGTATTGTTTGTTGTTGAGTCACCTATCACATAAACCTTCGGTTTTGTAAGCGGTGATTTTGCTGCCGCCTGTGAAATTGCAAGTGTGGTTACTGTTGAAGCTGCAGGGAATGTAAGGTCAAGTACTCCGTCGCATACTGCAACGTTGAAGGTTGAGCCTGACTTTGAAATTCCCGTTGTCGCGGAAACTGACTCTACGACCTCCGATGTCATTGATGCCGCAGTTGTGTTAACCGTTACATTATAGTTGCCGTTAGGAACCTTTGCCTTGAAGGTGTATGCGGCTGTTCC
>JBJEFT010000347.1:0-5545 GCA_051874315.1 Candidatus Ornithomonoglobus sp. | reverse complement strand
GTATTTTAATCACAATATTTTAAAAATAATCTTGACAACGCAATTATTTAATGATAAAATATGGTTATCAAACAAATACACAAAAGGAGTTATCGACATGGAAAAAGAAAACAAAAAGCAGCGCTTCGACAGAATCGCAGCGGCAAGAAAAGACAAAATACTTGACACAATCAGACTGCTTGAAAATTGCGCGAACAGATCAAATTACGAATACACAAGCGATGATATAAATTCACTTTTTGATTCGCTTGAATCTGCCCTGTGCGCGGCAAAGTCAAAATTCACAGCAGACACAAAATCAAAAAGGCTCGATGCCTTCAAGCAATATTTCGAAGGCGAATACACATGGCTTGCAGGCTTTATGAGAAACGTAATGCGCTACGGCAACCGCGAGGCGTTATTTGACCCTGAAACAGGCCGCCGCTGGTCATATGCGGAGCTTAACGCGGAGGCAAACAAGCTTGCAAACGCGATCCTCGAAAGCGGCGTACGCAAGGGCGACGTCGTAATGTTCCAGCTTCAGAACTGTCCGGAATTTGTTTTTGCATATCTTGCATGTCATAAAACGGGAACGGTTGCCTGTCCGATAAATTTCAGACTATCCGCGGGCGAAATTGCGCAGACTATTGATGACAGCCGTCCGAAGGTCTATATATATGAGGCGCAGAACAAGCCCGCCGTACAGGAGGCATGTCATCATACAAAGTTCAGACCTAAGGTTGTTCTCATGGTTGACGACGACAGCAATACACAGCCGGTTATCGGCAGCACACTCTACAGCGACTATGTGAAGTATCAGCCGGACACAAATCCCGCGCTTAAATGGAAGCTTTCAATCTATGACGAAACCACAAGACTTTATACCAGCGGCACGACCGGCAAGCCAAAGGGTGTGTGCCTTACAAGCATAAACGAGGTGCTTTCGGCGCATGACGTTATGATCCACTTCCCGTTCTCCTCAGAGGACAAGTCGATGAACACAACACCGTGGTTCCACCGCGGCGGTATTCACTCAGGCGGTCTTACCCCTACTCTTTATGCCGGCGGCTCGGTTACGATAATGCGAAAATTCAACGCGGTTACAACGCTTAAATATGTCGAGCAGTACAAGCTTACATTCATAATCGGAGTTCCGAACGTGCTTGAAAGACTTACAGAGGCGCAGGAGCGCTCAGGCTACGACCTCAGCTCGCTCCGTGGAATAATCACAATGGGCAGCCCGCTTGAAAGAGCCGCATGTATAAAGTATCAGAAAATACTCACACCGCGTATCTTCAACGGCTACGGCACAACAGAATCCTTCTGGAACACCTTCCTCCGCCCGTCCGACCTTCCGGCAATGGCGGGAACAGCCGGCAGCAGCTGCTCCGACGATGACGTAAGAGTAGTTAAGATATACGATGACCGCCGCGCGGAGCCGGACGATCTGGCAGCGGCCGACAACAGCGAGGTCGGAGAGGTAATTATCAAGTCACCCGCAAAGATGGCGTACTTCTATTTCAACAACGAGAGTGAAACGGAGCGCAAGTTCTATAACGGCTATCTCTATACAAACGATCTCGGCACATGGGATAAGAACCACTTTATAAGCGTTGTAGGCAGAAAGGACGATATGATCATCTCCGGCGGCGAGAACATATATCCGACACAGGTCGAGGAGGTGCTCAACACCCATCCGAAGGTAGCCGACAGCATGGTAACCGCAGTACCGGACAAGCTCCGCGGCGAGGTTGTTACGGCATACATTATCAAGTCCGACCCGTCACTCACCGTAGACGAGCTTGAGGAATACTGCAAGAACAGCCCGATGATCTCAAACTACAAGCGTCCGAGATACTACAGATTTGTCGCATCGATCCCCGTAAACGCTACAGGCAAAAAGATGCACTATAAAATAAAGGAGCAGGCAAAGGACGATCTTTTAAACGGACTACTTATCCGCGCATAAAAATCAATCACCTCATGCATAATAAGCATGAGGTGAACTTTTATGGAATTTAATTCAACGCTTGAGCTTTTAGAGAGTGATCCTAAGTCCAAGGCGTACTTTGACTCTCTGCCGCGGCATATACAGCAGGAGCTGCTTGACCGCTACACGGGCGCAAAAAATCTTGAAGAGCTGCGCAGCTTCGGAGACGATCTGAGGACAGCAATGTGACACAATAAAACGGAGAGCTGCAATATTACCGCTCTCCGTTTTGTTTTCACTGTTATTTATAATTCAGCCAGAGCCTTGTAGTTATCCTTCAATGCCGGATACATTTTTCTGTAGAGCTGATAGAACTTATCATACTCCCCGCTTTTTGCAGCATCCGGAGCCTGCTCGGTCTTTGTCTTAACGACTTTTCTGCACGCCTCCTGAACGCTCGGATAAACGCCCGCGCCGACACCTGCAAGGATTGCCGCGCCCAGAGCCGGGCCTTCCTTTGAGGTTACTGTCGTTACAGGCATGTTAAACGTATCGGCAAGCATTCCTCGCCACAGCGGTGATGAACCGCCTCCGCCGCAGGCTGCCATACTCTCAGAGGTAACGTCCATTTCTCTTAATACCTCCACACAGTCACGCAGGCTGTAAACAACACCCTCCATTACAGCGCGCAGCAAATCGCGCTTTTCGTGCATCGCGCTCAGACCTATAAACGCGCCGCGGCAGTCGGGGTCAAGATGCGGTGTGCGCTCCGCCATAAGATACGGCAGATACAAGAGCTTGTTGCAGCCTATCGGGCTTTGCTCCGCTTCCTTGTCCATAAGATAATACGGGTCAACACCCATTGACTTTGCCGCGGAGATTTCCTCGGCGCAGAAGTTGTCGCGGAACCATTTAAGCGAAAGTCCCGCTGCCAATGTAACACCCATAACATGCCATTCACCCGGAACGGCGCAACAGAAGGTGTGAACCCTGCCCTTTTTGTCAAGGTGCATTTCCTTTGTATGAGCGAATACAACTCCGGATGTGCCGATTGTTGTAAACGCCCTGCCTTCTTCAACAACGCCCGTGCCGACAGCGGCGGCAGCATTATCACCCGCGCCGCCTACAACCGGAGTTCCCGCCGGAACGCCTGTGAGCTTTGCCGCATCCTCAGTTATATAGCCGGTGATCTCGGGGCTTTCGTAAACCTTAGCCAGAAGCGACTTGTCTATATCAAGCTTTTGCAGCACCTCGTCCGACCAGCAGCGGTTAGCGATGTCAAGCAGCTGCATACCGCTCGCATCCGAAACCTCAGTCGCATACTCGCCCGTAAGTCTGAAGCGCACATAGTCCTTTGCAAGGAGAATGTGGCGGCACCTTGCATAGTTCTCCGGCTCGTTGTTGCGTACCCAGAGAATTTTTGAGGCTGTAAAGCCTGTAAGCGCCGGATTTGCCGTAATCTCAATCAATCTTTCCGTGCCTACTCTCTCGGTGATCTCGTCGCACTCCTTGGCGGTACGACCGTCGCACCAGAGAATTGCCGGACGGATAACATCGTTATTTTCATCAAGCATAACCATTGAATGCATCTGACCCGAAATGCCTATACCGGCAATCTGTGACGCGTCAATGCCCTGCGTAACAACGCGCAGCGTTTCAACAGACGCGTTGTACCAGTCAAGCGGATCCTGCTCAGCCCAGCCGTTTTTCGGCTGTGACATAGGATACTCAACGGTATGGCTCTTTATCGTATTGCCGTCCTCATCAAATAACACGGTCTTTGTACCCGATGTACCCAAATCTATTCCAATCAAATATTTCATAAATTGCCTCTCAGAATAATAATTATTCACTATTCATTATTCACTATTCACTAAGTAAATTTACGCAGTGAATTTGCGCAGCGAATCTGCGCCATCATCCCCACGGATTCTCTGTCGGATAACGTACACCCTTAGGCTGGTTGTAGCCGATCTCATCAACAGGAACGCCTACATACTTGAATACCTCATAGAGCGCCTTTGCATGATGACCGAAGGCAACTGCTCCGTGATGCGGATAATTCTTCTCAATGAGAACGTGACGATAGAAGCGTCCCATCTCCCCAATAGCGAATACGCCGATCGAACCGAATGAGCGTGTTGCAACCGGAAGAACCTCGCCGTTTGCGATATAGCCGCGGAGCTTTGCGTCAGCGGTTGACTGAAGTCTGAAGAATGTGATGTCGCCCGGCGCGATGTCGCCCTCGAGAGTACCGTTTGTAACCTCTATCGGGAGTGAACGAGCCATGATCTTCTGATACTTCATTGAGCATGCCGCAAGCTTTGTTGAGCATGTGTTTCCGCAATGGAAGCCCATAAATGTATCATTATGTGTATAATCAAACTTGCCCGCGATATCAGCGTCATACATCTCCTTAGGAACGGAGTTGTTGATATCGAGAAGCGTAACGGCATCCTCTGATACGCAGGTACCGATGAACTCTGAAAGAGCGCCGTAAATATCAACCTCGCACGAAACCGGAATACCGCGGCCTGTGAGACGTGAGTTTACATAGCACGGAACAAAGCCGAACTGTGTCTGGAATGCCGGCCAGCACTTGCCCGCGATCGCGAAATACTTCTTTGAGCCCTTGTGGTCCTCGATCCAGTCTGTAAGGGTAAGCTCATACTGAGCGAGCTTTGCAAGGATCTCAGGCTTCTTGTTGCCCGCTCCAAGCTCCTTCTCCATATCTGCTACTACCTCCGGGATTCTCGCATCGCCCTCATGCTTGTTAAAGCTCTCAAAGAGGTCAAGCTCCGAGTTCTCCTCAATCTCAACGCCGAGCTGATAAAGCTGATAAACAGGAGCGTTGCATGCAAGGAAGTTGAGCGGACGCGGACCGAATGAGAATATCTTGAGGTCTGAAAGACCGATAACCGCGCGCGCGATCGGCAGGAATCCGTTGATCATGTCAGCGCACTCCTCAGCGGTGCCTACCGGATATTCGGGAATATACGCCTTAACTCCGCGGAGCTTTAAATTATAGCTTGCGTTGAGCATACCGCAGTAAGCGTCGCCGCGGTCGTCTGACAATACGCCGATGTTCTCCTCAGCCGCTGCAACGAACATCTTAGGTCCGTCAAACTGCTGAGCGAGCATTGTTTCTGAGATCTCAGGGCCGAAGTTGCCAAGATATACGCAGAGCGCGTTGCAGCCTGCCGCCTTTATGTCAGCTAAAGCCTGCTTCATATGTATTTCACTTTCAACGATACAAACCGGACACTCATAAATGTCTGCCGCATCGTACTTATTGGCATAAGCCTCAACAAGCGCCTTTCTTCTGTTTACCGAAAGACTTTCCGGGAAACAGTCACGGCTTACCGCAACAATACCCACTTTAACCTTTGGAATGTTATTCATAATATGTTCCTCCTCATGAATTCAAATTTATATAATTATATATTACCATATAATCCATCAATTTTCAAGAGGTTTTTGGACAAAAACAATAAATTGTTATTTTTACAACAAAAAGTTACTGTATATCTAAGTCATTTATGCAGCGCACATAACTGTTTTTTTCCAAATAAAAAGAACCGGGCTTATTTCCAAGCCTGATTCTTTGTTATTCTCAGCTTATCACATTTATCAGGT
>JBJEFT010000346.1:0-1505 GCA_051874315.1 Candidatus Ornithomonoglobus sp. | reverse complement strand
ATATGCAAGATTATCGGCTTGATTTTTTTCATATTTTAAATGGTGTTTAGTATAATAAGTATCACTCCCCCTCGCAATATTCCGCAAGGGTTTATGTATCGACCTCCATTCCAACCCTTACGGTGTATGTCAAGAGGTCTGCCGCCTATTTTTCGTTGTACGCCGACGCGTTCTCTGCTTTCATATTAGCACAAATATTCTATGCTGTCAAGACTATTGTATTTTGCCTATTGACATTCGCCGCGAATGTGGTATAATATAAATAAAGAGAGCGCGTCGGATAGACGATAGCCTCTTAACGGACAATAGCTTACAAGAAACCATGATCCGCCTAGGGCAAGTAGGCGGATCACTTCTTTCTATAGGACATTATTGCAACTACCGGCGTAGCTATATTTACAGCACAGCTGACCATATTGCAGAAAAGCTCAATAGTAATACTAAACACCAATAAAAAACGGAAAAAAATCTGCGCCGAAATCCAATATATGCAAGATTATCGGCTTGATTTTTTTCATATTTTAAATGGTGTTTAGTATAATAAGTATCACTCCCCCTCGCAATATTCCGCAAGGGTTTATGTATCGACCTCCATTCCAACCCTTACGGTGTATGTCAAGAGGTCTGCCGCCTATTTTTCGTTGTACGCCGACGCGTTCTCTGCTTTCATATTAGCACAAACATTCTGCTTTGTCAATCTTTCTGTTTTACGCAAAAACGGACTGCGCCAAAAACGCAGTCCGTTTATTATTATGATTCATCCGAAACATCTATGACCTTCAATGGGTGACAGCCGCGCGGAGTTTCGCCGCTTTTAACGAAAGAGTCCTTGACCTCAGCCTCGGTCATCTGGGTCTGGAGCAGAGACTCGTCTAACCGCCGCTCGCTCCACATGGCATATACGCAGCCCGTACCGTCAATGTCCGTTATAAATCCAAAATATCCGTGAAAATCTTCTCCCACATAATTGGAAATATCAATAACGTTGTTGTTGCTGTCCTTACACTCAAAATCGCCGTCAACCGTATTTACAAAAATTGTAGAAGCCGGAATTATTTTGCCTGCCTGACCCATATCAACACAGGCAAGCTGCGCGCCCCTGAAAACCGTTGCGGCGTTTGAATTGCATCTCCTGATCCTTGACATTCTTACATATCCGAGCATTGACGGCACCAATATAGCCGCAATAACTCCGATAATTGCTATGACAACGATCATCTCAATAAGCGTAAAACCCCTTAATCTTTTCCCATTCATATCTATACCCCCCTGTGCAAATGTATAATAATTTTATATATTAATCTATAATTATTACACTTATATAATATACCGAACATAACAAATTGTCAACATTTCGGGAAATATTTCTGCGTTATGCACAGTTTATATACACAATTGTTAGATAATCCATGCAGTGTACATATCGTCAGCCCTGCTTATAATGCTGATTAAATCGTTTCTGCCGATTTTCGTCACACTCTCAGTAACGGTTTTTCGAGCGTTCC
>JBJEFT010000345.1:0-1510 GCA_051874315.1 Candidatus Ornithomonoglobus sp. | reverse complement strand
CAGCTTACAACAGCTATTAAGCGCGCAAGAATTATCGCATTGCTTCCGTTTGTTGCTGAATAATCTGAGCATTGAATTTTTGTTATTAACATGGGGCTGTAGCAATATTGCTACAGCCCCATCTTTTTCTTTATTCCCATGTAAATCTGAGCACGCCTGCCGCATCTGCGAAAAGGGCTTTCAGAATTTTCTGCGATTCATTTCAGTCAGCTGTTGACTTAACAGCTACGCTGTGGAGATAGATCGCGCCTCCGCCGATTGTGAAGGTCAGATCTGCCGCATCACCGCTGTAGGTAAATTCAATACCCGTGCCGTCTGTATCTGTCATGAGTGAAGCGCTTGCCGGAGCAACGCCATCAGGAGCTGTTATTGTCGCGCCCGCATACGCGCATCCGCCGAAGGTAATCGTTGAAGTACCTGCCGGAACCTTTACCGTTACCGCGTCAACTGTCTGCGCGCCGTGCTGGCTGTCATGGAATGCTATATTTGAGAATGTAACTATTCCGTCCTGCGTTATAAGCACAGGCCATTTGTATGATGTGCTCTTTGTCGGAATTACGCTTCCGTCGCCAAGGTTGTATACAGCGTCTGTATTTGCCACATCCGGTGTAACGGGAGCCACTGCAATTTGTCCTCCGCCCTGACTTGCCGTTATGGCAAGGTTCTGGTTTTCGGGATCAACTACCTCATACGCGCTCGCGCCGCCGTATACGCCCTTTACAACAAATTCCTGACCTGCTGTAAGCGTTACGCTGAATATGCCGTCTGTTACATCAAGCACCTTTTCTGTTCCGTCAAGTGTTCCTACTGCCTTAACAATGCTTACGTCCTCTGTATTAAGACCGCTGATTTCAACATCAACAGTTGTCTCCGGTTCGGGAGTTGCAATTTCCTCTGAAGGATGTGACGGTGAAACCACCGTTATATATGACATATAGCCAACACCGTTTGCGGTTGCGCTGACAGTGCCTGCCTCGCCGTTGTATGTGTATGTTTCACCGCTTGTGAATGCTTTACCGTTGATTGAAAGTGTTCCGGAGGTCTGGTATGCTTCAAAAGTAATCTTACTTCCGTTTACTACCGGAATTGAGAATACTGTGCCGTCATTAACCTGCGCCCACTTATCGCCTCTGCCTGAATTATTGAACTTACCGTTTGTTGCATCAACACCTAAAACCTGCGCTTCGGGATTATCCGAATCGGTTGCTGTAATCTCAGTTGTTCCGTTTTCTGATCCCTGCAAAGCATATGATGCTGCACCGTTACCCTCTCCAAAATACCATGTTGTTGTGTATTCATCCTTCTCAGGAACCGCGCCTTCATAATGTGTCGGAACCCATGTGCCGAAGTAGTCAAGTACATTCATTTCCACATATCCGTTAGCTTCCATTGTGCCGTTCGGATTGAAGGTTGTACCTGATACGTTAACCGCATCACCGTTCTTATCTATTACATTGTTTACATAGAGCACTGACGCGCTGAGCTCTCCGCCCATCTTTACCCATGCTCC
>JBJEFT010000344.1:0-5577 GCA_051874315.1 Candidatus Ornithomonoglobus sp. | reverse complement strand
GCCAATAAAACAATGCTGAAATCATTTGTATTATTACATACAGTATAACATACTAATTTTATCTTGTCAAGTATTTTTGGAACAAACAACAGAAAAAATTGTAAAAACAAGAATTATCGCTAAAAAATACGGAACTAAATGCACAAATCATCGAAAATCGCTGTTACGGGCACGATCCGCTGATATTGTCCGATCAATTCCGGTCTGTTTCCTCTGAGATAACCCCGAAATACATCTTCAATGCCTTTGCTGCATCGGAGCTGCCGCTAATATATTTTATATCGCTTATGTCGAAAAGGATACAGCCGCAATGCCCTTTAAAGGTGGGAAATGAGGTTATATTAAGATAAGCGTCTATCTCAGGGCTGTAATCTATTATCTGAAGAGTTTCGCCAAAAAGAGCGGAACGTTGATAACATCGAAGCCATTTTTCGTCCATATTGGCGAAAATGCTGCCAAAGGAATGCCCGATAAGATCATCCAGCGGCATTTTTTCAAGCTTTGCGAGAGCCTGATTTCCGTAGCGGAATATCCAGTCTACGGCTTGCTTTTCCTCATTAAAAACTATCTCTATATCTGTAAAAGCAAACGGCATATTGTCAAAACATCTGTAATGCCTGCGGTATTCATCGTCATTTTCCGGCGCGCCAATATCAGTAAAATTCCCGATGATCTCCTTTTGCTTTTTATGAAGCTCAGAAACTATTTCTTTCCTTCTGCGCGGCGTTATATTAAGGTATTCACCATTGCTCAGCTCTACTATGTCTGTGATCCTGTATATTGCCATAATGGACACAATGCAGCCCCTGCGCACCTCCAAAAACTCCGGTCCAAGCTTTTTCACAAGCTCGCCGCAGGTCATTCTTGTCACATACACTTCGCCGCTTAAAACGTGTATTTCGGCGTCCTTTCGTTTCATCAGAACGTAAATGATCGTACCTATGTCGATAGTTACATTTCTTCTGTTTGCCCTTATTGTAATTGTCTTTGTTTCCTCCAAATCAGTCACCTCACTAATCTTTCTATATACTATATATTATATATTTTTTATCCGTTTACGTCAAGTGATTATTTGTCTTAACGTGATTGCGAAAACTTCTTTATTTCGCCCCGCCCGAGCACGGGTACGGCTTAAAAATAATCAATCAGATCATAAAAAAATACGTTGATATGGCATCGGTTGAAAAAGGCGCAGATACATTTAAAATTTCTATTGCAGTTCTGCTCAATCAAGCCGACAAATAGTAATCATATTTTTTATGCGTTTCCATTGGTCAGGGTTTTACACAATTTACACGGTTTGATACAGCCCCTTCACTTGGTTTATATATGCAAAAATTTACTGAAATTTTATGAAAATAAATAAAAGGCATAACGGTCTTGCACCCGTTATGCCCGGTTTATTTGCTCAGCAATTCTCCCCACCCCGTAATATAGCGGTCAGAATGCCGTAAGAGCCTTTCCTTATCGTGAGCGCTTGTTTTGTCATAAATCGCAACGGTTTTAAAACCGGCTTTTTTAGCGCTCATTATCCCTGTGATAATATCTTCATATACCGTACAGTCATTAGGAGCAAGGCCAAGCCTTTTTGCGGCAAGAAGATATATATCCGGTTGTGATTTGTTACAGCCGACCTCGGCAGAGAATGCATAGGCATCAATAATGTCAAAAATACCGAGTCTTCTGAATGCCGACTGACACAGCTCCTTAAAGCCGGATGTTGCAACAGCGATTTTAACACCGTCGGAATGGAGCTTTTTCATGTATTCGCATACTCGGGGTTTTTCAGGAATGGTATCGCGGTAGGCTGCCCTTGTAAGTTTTATGAACTCCGCGAGCATATCCTCAATCTTCATATCGGGCAGGTAGTCGCGCTGTATCTGAGGAAGCGTTTCTTCAAGCGTCATGCTCTGATATTTCAGATTGTCCTCCGGCGATATTTTTACACCGTGTTCCGAAAAAAAATCGTCGGTAATATCAACCCAGACCCCCATAGAGTCCAGAATTGTACCGTCGACATCAAAAATTGCACCCTTCATTCCTGCCACCTCCGATTATCACAAAGCCTATTGTACCATATTTCATCATAATTTGCAAGTATTATTTCATATTTAGAAAACAAGAAATTCCCGTTCAATATGTCAAAAAAAACGTTAAACTTAAAAAATAGTATTTACAAGAAATAAAATCTGTGTTAAAATAAAAATAATAAACAATACCGTGAAACGGTAAATATCAAGGTAAGAGAGGTAACCAAAATGGGCAAGACTACAGGCGGCTTCACATTGCCGGGCGAGAGCGGCTATGAGGAGCTTACATTACAGATGGCCAAGAAGTGGGGAGCAGATGTGATCCGTGACTCGGACGGAACAGAGCTTTCACCTGAAATCGTTAATGCGGGCTATGGCATCTATTCAACTATTTGTATAATCCGTAACCATAATGAATGGGCAAAAAAGAATTTGGATAAGCTCCAGGAAACATTCCTTATGACGGATCCGGTCGTTGCGACGGGCGATACCGTTAAAATCGATCTTATGAAGGATTTCTTTGCTGAGCAGTTTAAGATCAACGACAGCGAGGAAAGCAAGGCTTACTGGCAGGTATTCGACAGAACGTCAAACACAGAGATCAAGGACTGGGAGTATGCGGATGGTGTTGTTACTGTCAAGGGTGTAACACCGTTCCACAAGTACACGGTCAACTTCCTTGCATGGAGAATATGGGAAGAGATCTCAATGTACAACCATACAACAAACAACTGGGACAAAGAGCATCTTATGCAGATAGACCCGCGCTATCCAGAAACACAGGAGTATATGAAGCAGTGGCTTACAGAGTGGTGCGAAACGCATCCTGCAACAACTGTTGTACGTTTTACATCAATGTTCTACAACTTCGTGTGGATATGGGGCTCAAACGAGAGATGCAGAGAGCGTTATTCGGACTGGGCGTCATATGATTTCACAGTTTCACCGCTCGCGCTGAAGCAGTTTGAGGAGAAGTTCGGCTATGCCCTCACATCAGAGGACTTTATCAATATGGGCAAGCTCAATTCAAACCATATGGCATGCGGACAGAAGAAGCTTGACTGGATGAAGTTCATCAATGACTTTGTTGTTGATTTCGGTAAGGAGCTTGTGGATATTACTCACAAGTATAATAAAAAGGCTTATGTATTCTATGACGATTCATGGGTAGGCACAGAGCCATGGGGCGAGAGATTCAAGGACTTCGGCTTTGACGGACTTATCAAGTGCGTATTCAACGGCTTTGAAACAAGACTCTGCGCAGGCTGTGACGCGGTAGAAACACATGAAATAAGACTTCATCCGTATCTGTTCCCGACAGGTCTGGGCGGCGCTCCGACATTCATGGAGGGCGGTAACCCGACACTTGACGCAAAGGCTTACTGGAAGCAAGTAAGACGCGCGCTCCTGAGAGCTAAGATCGACAGAATAGGTCTGGGCGGATACCTTTCGCTTACAATTCCGTTCCCGGATTTCCAGGATTACATAGAGAAGATTTCCGACGAGTTCAGAACAATAAGAACCTTCCACACAAACGGCGCTCCGTATGTATTAAAGCCGAAGGTTGCTGTTCTCACATTCTGGGGCAGACTCCGTTCATGGTCATGCTCGGGTCACTATCATGAGCATCCTGAGGTAGACCTCATAAATGTAATTGAGGCGCTTTCGGGTCTCCCGCTTGATGTTGATTTCATCAGCTTTGAGGATGTTAAGGAAAAGGGACTTGACAGCTATGATGTAGTAATTAACGCAGGCTTTGCGGGCAGCGCATGGTCAGGCGGCTACAAGTGGACAGACGATGAGGTTGTTACGGCTCTTACAAAGTTTGTTTACGAGGGCGGCGCATTTATCGGTGTAGGCGAGCCGTCGGCTGTCAAGGGCTATGACACATATTTCAGAATGGCTCATGTTCTCGGTATGGATGAGGATACAGGCGCGAGAATCTCACACGGAAAGTATTCATTTGATGTTGAAGCATCAGACGCTATTGTTGAGGGTACAGCGGTTGAAGGCCTTAAGAATGTATATATTACAGACGGCGACACTAAGGTGCTCGCAGCGCAGAACGGCGTTCCGACAGTTACAACACATAAGTTCGGCGAAGGTACGGGCGTATATCTCACAAGCTTTAAGCACGGTGAGATCAACAACAGAACTCTGCTTAATCTCATACTTACGGCTGCGGGCGAGAGCCTTGACCAGAAGTACATAACAGATAACGCTCTCTGTGAGTGCTGCTACTATCCGGGCGACAACCAGCTTGTTGTGATCAACAATGCTGAAACAGAGCAGACAACGACAGTAAAGACAGACGCGGGTGACAAGACAGTTACAATCGCACCGTTTGATACGGCTATAATCAAGTTATAATTTAAAACAAGCTGCCCCGACAGGTCTTTATGAAGCTGTCGGGGTTTAAATTTAAAGACAAAGTTTTGACGGATAAACTTATGATAAATTTATGTAAAATATCTAAAAATATTTTGTGCATTTTGATTAAACTGAATAAGGAATATTCGCAATTTTCGCATTAAATAACGAAAAAAATTAAATTTTTGTGATACTACTTTTCAAAGCACAAAATTTATGGTATAATATAAAATAGTTCAAGGTAGATGATGAATTGAATTTGAACAAGGACATAAAACTATTGTTTATGATAAATTTTTATGTAGGAGGATTTTACCATGACAGAAAACAAGACAGTGCTTGCATGGCTTGACGAAATGGTCGCTATGTGTAAGCCGGCAAAGGTTGAGTGGATCACAGGTGAAGAGGATCAGCTCGAGGCGTTAAGAGCCGAGGCTGTTGCTACAGGCGAGATGATCAAGCTCAACGAGGAAAAGCTTCCGGGCTGCTATTATCACAGAACAGCTCCGAACGACGTTGCCCGTGTAGAGGACAGAACATTTATCTGTACTCCGACTGAGGTTGAGGCCGGTCCTATCAATAACTGGATGGAGCCGTCAAAGATGTACGCTAAGCTCAACGCTTTGTACACAGGCTCAATGGAAGGCAGAACAATGTACGTAATTCCGTATTCAATGGGTCCGGTCGGTTCACCGTTCTCAAAGATCGGTATTGAGCTTACAGACTCGATCTATGTTGTACTTAACATGGCTATAATGACAAGAATCGGTCAGAAGGTTCTCGATCAGCTCGGCAACGATCCTGAGGCAGAGTTCGTTAAGTGTCTCCATGCAAAGAAGGATGTAGATCCTGAGGAGAGATACATCGTTCAGTTCCCGCAGGACAACACAATCATGTCTGTTAACTCAGCATACGGCGGCAACGTACTTCTCGGTAAGAAGTGCTTCGCTCTTAGAATCGCGTCATACCTCGGTAAGAATCAGGGCTGGATGGCTGAGCATATGCTCATTCTCGGTCTTGAGAATCCGCAGGGTGAGGTTAAGTATATCTGCGCTGCATTCCCGTCAGCATGCGGTAAGACAAACCTTGCAATGCTTATCCCGCCGGAGTATCTCAAGGAGCAGGGCTACAAGGTATGGACAGTCGGCGACGATATTTCATGGCTTAATATCGGTCC
>JBJEFT010000343.1:2733-5586 GCA_051874315.1 Candidatus Ornithomonoglobus sp. | reverse complement strand
GGATTGGATTGAGGCCAAGGCGATGAAGAAATCAACCCAGATTGAGAAATACGGGTATTTGGGTTTGTTTCTGTTCGTTGCTGTTCCTCTGCCCGGAACGGGCGCGTGGACCGGAAGCCTGCTTGCGGTATTATTCGGCTTAAAGCCCGCAAAGAGTCTGCTGTTCATATTCTTAGGCGTTCTTACCGCGGGATTTGTAATATCAGCGCTCAGCTTCGGACTTATACAGAATATTCTTTATTGAAATAATCTGCAGTTTTTCCGTCTGAAAACCCTTGACAAGCCAAATGTATTGTGATACAATTTATGTGTGTGCAAGGAAGGTGTGTAAGTAGCATTTACCCTATCATACAAGAGAGCGGAGGTCATGGGCTGTAAGCCTCCGTTATGACGGTATTTGTGAATTTCAGCATCGGAGCAGCCTGCGAAAATCATTATGAGCTAAGCAGGGTGACGCGCGTTCACGCAGAAAACGCGTTTTGAGTGCGGAAATTTTTCCGAATGCGGGTGGTACCGCGGGCATACGCTCGTCCCAGGTCATTTTGGGAGCGGGCTTTTTTATTTGTAAAAAATAATATTATCATAGAAAGGAAAAGTATATGTCAGAATTAACAGAGAAATTAAGACAGGAATTTGCCGCTAAGCTTAAGGCTGTATCTGACGCCAAGGAGCTTGACAGCATCAGAGTTGAATTTCTGGGCAAGAAGGGCAGCGTTACGGGGCTGCTTAAAAACATGAAGAGCCTTTCCGCTGAGGAGAAAAAGACCTTCGGACAGGAAGTCAACAGGCTTAAATCAGAGCTGGCGGACACAATTGCCAAAAAGACTGAGGAGCTTAAGAAAAAGGAGATTGAAAGAGAAATCAATTCTATGCCTAAGTTTGACGTTTCAATTCCGGCTTACCTTGAAAGAGGCTCATATCATCCGATCACGCTTGTTCAGCGCGAGTGTGAGAAGATATTCAAGTCAATGGGCTTTACCGTTGAGGACTACAGCGAGATCGTGACGGACTATGAGTGCTTTGAGTCGCTCAATATCCCTAAGCACCATCCGGCAAGAGATATGCAGGACACATATTATCTCACAAACGGTCAGCTCTTAAAGTCGCAGACCTCCGCGGCGCAGAACGCTATTTACAGAAAGTATAAGGACGCGCTTGTAAACGACGGCGTTCCTATCAAGGCGATATTCCCGGGACGCTGCTTCAGAAACGAGGCGACCGACGCGTGCCATGAAAACACCTTCTTCCAGATGGAGGGCGTTATGGTTGACAGAAACATTTCAATATCAAATCTTATATACTTCATGAAAACAATGCTCTCCGAGGTATTTAAGAAGGATATAAAGGTAAGACTTCGTCCGGGCTTCTTCCCGTTTGTCGAGCCGGGCTTTGAGCTTGACATAAGCTGCCTTATATGCGGCGGCGAGGGCTGCCCGTCATGCAAGCACAGCGGCTGGCTGGAGCTTTGCCCCTGCGGCATGATACATCCTGAGGTGTTAAAGGCCGGCGGCATTGACCCTGAGGAATACACAGGCTTTGCCTTTGGTCTCGGTCTTACAAGACTGGCTATGATGAAGTACGGCGTTAAGGATATCCGTGACCTAAACAGCGGTAACTTAAAGAGCTTATCGCAGTTTACGGACGATGAATAACAGGAAAGGGGGAGAACAAAATGTTTTTATCAATGAATTGGATCTCTGATTTCGTTGACCTGTCAGGTCTTGACAAGGTAAAGCTTATAAATCAGTTCTCACTTTCAACAGCAGAGGTTGAAAATGAAATATTCTTCAAGGGCAGCGATTTAAGCGGTATTGTTGCAGCGGAAATCAAGTCTGTTGAGCCGCATCCCGACTCAAAGAAGCTGCACCTTCTGAAGGTTGACGCAGGAGACGGACAGCTTACAGACGTTGTATGCGGCGCTCCCAATGTAAGAGTGGGAATGAAAACCGCATTCGCAAAGGTAGGAGCAAGAATCGGAGAAATTGAGATCACGCCCAGACCTCTCGCGGGATATATGTCAAACGGTATGTGCTGCTCGGAAAAGGAAATAGGCATAAGCGACAATCATGACGGTATCATGGAGATCACCGACGATATTCCCAACGGCACAGACCTCAAGAGCGTTTACGCTATTGACGATATTATATTTGAGGTTGACAACAAGTCGCTCACAAACCGTCCAGACCTCTGGGGCCACTACGGTATAGCGAGAGAATTTGCCGCGCTTTCGGGCAGACCGTTAAAGCCGATCGAAACGGTTGACCTTTCAAAATACAATGACCTTCCTAAGGTCGATATGAAGATCGAGGACAAGCTCTGCCAGAGATATTCATGCTTACAGGTTGAGAATATTTCAACAAATGTCAGTCCGGTCAATATGAGAATAAGACTGTACTACTGCGGCATGAGAGCGATCAACTTCCTTGCCGATCTCACAAACTACCTTATGCTTGAAATGGGTCAGCCGATGCACGCGTTTGACTCGCGCAAGGTGAGCAGGATAAGGATCAAGCGCTTTGACAAGCCGTTTGTATTTCAGACGCTTGACGGTGTTGAGCGTAATATAGATGAGGACACCCTTATGATATGCAATGACAACACTCCTGTTGCGATCGCGGGTATCATGGGCGGTCTTGATTCGGAAATTGTTGACGACACAACAACTCTTACCCTCGAATCGGCTACATTTGATTCGGTATCGGTAAGAAAGTCAACCGTAAGACTTTCGCACAGAACAGACGCTTCAATGCGCTATGAAAAGAGCCTTGACCCTGAAATGACGGTTACGGCGATCGGACGCTTTGTAAAGCTTATGACAGATATAGACAGCGGCGTTAAGGTCGTATCATCACT
>JBJEFT010000343.1:0-2633 GCA_051874315.1 Candidatus Ornithomonoglobus sp. | reverse complement strand
TTTGATGTTCATACCGCGCAGGCTCCGCTCTATCCGGTAAGACCAGATATTGAAAAGACGGACGAGGATAAAATCAAGGACCTGCTTGTAAAGAGATATTCGCTCCATGAGCTTCACTCATATGTATGGGCTTACTATGACGAGTACAAGGCTCTCGGCATTGAGGTTGAGGACAATATAAAGCTTGTGAACGCTACAAACGCAAATATCGAGACGATCCGCCGCTCAATTATCCCGACACAGCTTTGTCAGGTAAATTACAATACAGCGTATGCCCCAGACTTCGGCGTGTTTGAGATAGGCAGGGTTGCCGACGGCGTTGATCCCGAAACAAATCTTGCAAGGGAACACAAGAAGCTTGCCATTACTCTGTTCAGCAAGACAAAGAGCGTTGAAAAGCTCTATATGGAGCTTCGTGATATTCTTGCGGTTATGGCTGACGATATAAAGCATTCGGTTGTTACCTTAAAGGAAAAGACCGCCTCACATTCATACCAGCATCCGGTTAACCTCAACGCGGTGTATGCAGGCGATAAGGAGATCGGTGAAATAGGTATTGTTCATCCGGTGGTCTCAAAGAAGATCGACAAGAAGGCGGCAATAGTATTTGCCGAAATTGACGTTAAGGACTTTGCGGAGCTTACAAACAGCAGCATAGCCTACAGGGAGCCGTCAAGGTATCCTGAAATGGAGGTTGACCTCACGTTTGTCGCAAATATGTTCGCTCCGATAGGTATCGCAATCGAGGCTTCAAAGTCACCGATCGTAAAGGATGTAAGAGTTGTTGACATTTATAAGGATGAAAACGGCAAGGCGATCACAGTAAGAATTACCTTCTCGGATAACAGCAGGACCCTTACAAGAGAAGAGGTCGCGGCGGTTATTGATCCGATTACAGCAAAGCTTGAGGAAAAGGGAATAAGTCTTAAAAAATAAAGGGATGAAGTACAATGTATGATGTAAAATCAATGCATGCCGATGAGTTCATAGATGACGGCGAGATCCTTGAAACTCTGGAGTATGCGCAGAAGAACAAGAGCAATCGTGAGCTTATTGAAGAAATTATCGAAAAGGCTTCGCAGTGCCGCGGGCTGACGCACAGAGAGGCGTCGGTCCTGCTTGCCTGTGAGGATGATGAGCTGAATGAGAAAATGTATGCTCTGGCAAGAAAGCTGAAGCAGCGTATCTACGGAAACAGAATCGTATTCTTTGCGCCGCTTTATCTTTCAAACTACTGCATAAACTCATGCGTATATTGTCCGTACCATGTAAAGAACAAGCATATCTGCCGCAAAAAGCTCACACAGGACGAGGTAAGAGCTGAGGTGATCGCGTTGCAGGATATGGGTCATAAGCGTCTCGCGCTTGAGGCGGGCGAGGACCCGGTGAACAATCCGCTCGAATACATTCTCGAGTGTATCAACACGATCTATTCCGTAAAGCATAAAAACGGAGCTATCCGCCGTGTAAATGTAAATATCGCGGCGACAACCGTTGAAAACTACACAAGGCTTAAGGACGCGGGAATAGGCACATATATTCTGTTCCAGGAAACCTATAACAAAAAGAATTATGAGGAGCTGCACCCGGCGGGTCCAAAGAGCGATTACTGCTACCACACCGAGGCAATGGACCGCGCACAGCAGGGCGGCATTGACGATGTTGGTCTGGGCGTTCTGTTCGGACTCTCGACCTACGCCTATGAGCTTTGCGGTCTGCTTATGCACGCTGAGCATCTTGAGGCGGTGTTCGGCGTAGGACCGCACACAATAAGCGTTCCGAGACTGTGTCCGGCGGACGATATAGATGTGGACGAGTTCTCAAACGCTTTGCCGGATAAGATATGGCGCAAGATAGTTGCGATCATAAGACTTGCGGTTCCGTATACGGGTATGATCGTTTCCACAAGAGAGAGCGAGGAAAACCGAAAGGCGGCGCTGGAGCTGGGAATTTCGCAGATTTCGGGCGCGTCCTCGACTTCAGTCGGCGGCTATGTTGAGCCGGAGGATCCGGAGCACAATACCGCGCAGTTTGACAGAAGCGACACCCGTACCCTTGACGAGGTTGCGGACTGGCTCATACAGATGGGTTATATCCCTTCCTTCTGTACCGCGTGCTACCGCGAGGGCAGAACGGGCGACCGTTTTATGCCGCTTGCAAAGTCCGGCGCGATTCAGAACTGCTGTCAGCCGAACGCGATCATGACCTTAAAGGAATATCTGGTTGACTATGCAAAGCCCGAAACACGCGCGCACGGCGAGGCGCTTATTGAAAAGGAGCTGCTCAATATCCCAAATGCAAAGGTGCGCAGAATTACGATTGAAAATCTTAAAAAGATAGAGGACGGAATGAGAGATTTCCGTTTCTGATACAGAAAATGCCGCGGATAAAATGCTCCGCGGCATTTTTTGGGGGGACGCGCGGCGGATCCCGTTTTATCCGCCGCGTTTTCCGTATCTGATTATCATAAGTATATTTTTTATATGTATGTAATCCCATATAAGAATTGTTATAAACAGCATGATCACCGCGCACACCGCAAGCTGACCGGGAAAGGTCTGCAATATGCCCTCGCAGCCAAGCCGTGTAAATATTATGGGGAATATCTTTCTGGCAAGGTAATAGTGCGAGCA
>JBJEFT010000342.1:0-1522 GCA_051874315.1 Candidatus Ornithomonoglobus sp. | reverse complement strand
GTTTTCTGTAACGCATGCTACAGAAAAATGAACGAGAAATAAATCTCTTTTGCCGTCAGCTTATTTGACGGCTTTTGTTTTGTATATTTGTGGGGAAAGGTAAACAGGAAATGAAGAATAAGACAATCAGTATGGTTGAAGGGGTACCCATACATCTTATACTGCGGTTTGCGGTACCGATGCTGATAGGCAATATGTTTCAGCAGCTGTATAATTTTGTGGACTCGTCAATTGTCGGACGATATATCGGCGGCGACGCGCTGGCTGCGGTGGGAGCAACCTCGCAGATAAACAGTTTTCTTATCTGCGTTGCCATGGGCATAACCAACGGCGCCGGAATTATAATAGCGCAGTGCTTCGGCGCAAAGGAATACGACAGAATGAAGCAGTCGGTAACCTCAATGATTACGGCATTGGGCGTTATGGTGATTGTGACGACGGCGGCGGGGATAGGCTTCGCCTATCCGGCGCTGCGGCTTATGAATGTGCCGGAGGAAATAATAGACACATCGGTGATCTATATGAGGACGATATTTGCCGGATGTCTGCCGCTTCTGGTGTATAACACCTGCTCGTCAATACTGAGGAATCTGGGGAACTCCCGCGTGCCGCTGTATATGCTCATAGTATCGTCGTGTACAAACGTGGTATTAGACCTTGTGTTTGTAACCGTGTTTAACTGGGGCGTCCTGGGCGCGGGTATTGCGACGGTTATTTCACAGGTGATTTCCGCATCGCTGTGTCTGGGATATATCGTTAAGAACAGACGGGAAATGAATATTGATAATCTGCCCAAGCGCGCGGAAAAGAGCATGATATGGCTTATTATAAAAACAGGAGTTCCGGCGGCTCTTCAGGGCTGCTGCATAAACCTCGGCGGAATGTGCGTTCAGGGGCTTATAAACTCCTTCGGCAAGGCTGCAATGGCGGCATATACAGCGTCAACCAAGATAGATTCGCTTACCATTCAGATCATAATATCCCTTGCCACATCCCTGTCCGTGTTCAGCGGTCAGAATATGGGCGCGGGGGAGATCGATAGGGTAAAGCGCGGACTGAGGCAGTCGCTCTGCATAATGCTGCCGGTGTGCGTAATACTGGCAATTCTGCTGCTGACCTTCAAGCGGAATGTGTTAGCGCTGTTTCTCGACCCGGCTGTCGAGGGTCAGGCGATTGAATACGGGAGCCGTTACCTTTCGGTTATCGGCATAGGATATATAATAGCGGGAATTATGCAGTGTCACCAGCACCTTTTAAGAGGTGTGGGTGATGTCAATATCTGCGTTATTGCGGGTATGACAGAGCTGTGTGTCCGTGTTGCGGCATCATTTGTATTTGTCAAGCTGTTCGGGCTTTACGGTATCTGGTACGCGATCCCGTTCTCATGGGGCTGCGCTTGCTTTATACCGGTAATACGCTATTATTCGGACAGATGGCAGACAAAGAGATTAGTAAATGTTTAAAAACACAATGAAAGGAAGAAGCCTATGAAGTATAAGCTGAACAGAAAGCTGATTCCAAT
>JBJEFT010000341.1:0-1523 GCA_051874315.1 Candidatus Ornithomonoglobus sp. | reverse complement strand
AACTTTTAAAGCTCCGCGAGGAGCTGCTGACAGCTTATGAGGAAAAGAAGGGTCTGGGACTTGATCTCAGTATGGCGCGCGGAAAGCCATCAAAGGAACAGTTGGATTTGTCTCTGCCGATGCTCAATATCATAGACACGAATACGTCGATGATTGGCGCGGATGGTATGGATGTGAGAAACTACGGTGTACTGTCAGGTCTGCAGGAGGCAAAGGAGCTTTTTTCGAGAATACTGGACGTGAAACCGGAAAATATTATAATTTACGGCAGCGCATCCCTTATGCTTATGTATGACACTATTTCAAGAGCGTATATTAAAGGAGTACTCGGCTCAACCCCATGGAGCAAGCTGGAGCATGTGAAATTTCTTTGCCCTGTTCCGGGTTATGACAGGCATTTTACGATCTGCGAATTTTTCGGGATAGAAATGATAAACATACCGATGGACGAAAACGGTCCTGATATGGATATGATTGAGAAGCTTGTAAGTGAGGATTCATCAATTAAGGGTGTATGGTGTGTTCCGATGTATTCCAACCCGACTGGCGCCGTATACAGCGATGAGGTCGTAAGACGTTTTGCAGCTTTGAAGCCGGCGGCTCCGGATTTCAGAATTTATTGGGACAACGCGTACTGCATTCATCACCTTTATCGGGATAAGCAGGCAAGTCTGCTAAATATTATTGACGAATGTGAAAAAGCGGGCAATCCTGATATGGTATATGAGTTCTGCTCAACCTCAAAGGTCACATTTGCCGGAGCGGGAATATCGGCAATGGCAGCATCGGAAAGAAATGTCAACTCAATTCTTGAGATGATGAATGCGCAGATCATAAGCCATGATAAGCTTAATCAGCTCCGTCACGCGCTTTTCTTCCCGACACAGGAAGCTCTTAAAGAGCATATGATGAAGCATGCCGATATTATGAGACCTAAGTTTGAAAAGGTTATCGAAATGCTGGAGGAGGAGCTCGGCGATGCCGGAATTGCAAGCTGGACAAAGCCGCTGGGCGGATATTTCATAAGCTTTGACGGTATGGACGGCACAGCAAAGAAAATCGTTTCAATGTGCAAGGATGCCGGAATAGTCATGACAGGCGCGGGCGCGACATATCCTTACGGCAAGGACCCGCACGATTCAAATATCAGAATAGCGCCGTCATTCCCGCCTATGGATGAGCTTATCGAGGCCTGCAAGGTATTTATAATCTGCGTAAAGCTTGCAAGCATAGACAAAATTCTTGAAACAAAATAAAATTTATATACACATAAAAAGAGGGTTGAGCGCAACCCTCTTTTTATGTGTAGTGTTTATTCGTTTATCATCTTAACCTGTGACGCGGAAAGCGCCTTGTTGTAAATTCTGAGATTGTCGATTGCGCCGTTGATGGGAGCGTCCCATGCGTTTACGCTGAGGAACATCTTTGTTGTATCGTCAATGATATTTACGATTTCACCTTCCGAAACATTTGTGCCGTCCACATATATCGTACAGGCTGTGCCCGATACGGAAACGGTAATG
>JBJEFT010000340.1:0-5628 GCA_051874315.1 Candidatus Ornithomonoglobus sp. | reverse complement strand
TGTCCTTTTTCAGAACACGATAACTTTCCCCGGCAACCTTTTTCATTTCTTCAAGAAAGTCTTTAACCTTTAATTGCGACAAATCACCCTCAATGCCATCACTATATTTGATAATATCCGCATATGGTGGATGTGTGCATATTAGGTCTATGCTTTCATCGGGAATAAATTCAAGGTTTCTCGCATCACCTTTTTTTATATAAACCTTACCCTTTGCGGGCTCATAATCAAATGCTGTCTTTTCTCTGCACCGTTCAAGAGCAGTATCATTTATATCCACGCCGATTATATCTCTGCTTAAGAGTTTTGCTTCTACAAGGGTTGTCCCACCGCCGGCGAACTGATCAAGAATTAAATCACCCTCTTGAGAATATCTCAATATGATATTTCTCGGTATATACGGAGACCAGTTCCCACGCCATTTTGCATCATGCGTTGCCCAGTCACCGCGTTTCGGAAATGACCAATGCGTAGTCATTTCAAGCTCAAAATCTTCCGGTTCCCACTTCTTAATTTTCTTTTCTGCCATCAACGATTTCTCCTTATCATATCCTTGATTTCATCCGGTGTATATGCCGGTTTTCTGCTGTGAGCAATCATATGACAATTCGGACATATAGGAATTAAATCCTTTATCGCATCAATTTCATACTCAGTTCCTATAGATGAGATTTCAACCAAATGATGAATATGTATTTTCTCAAGAAACTCATCGCCATAAACCTTTCCAAAATCAAATCCGCATATCTCGCATTTTAATCTGCCATTGTTTTTCTTCCTATAATGATTAATACAAGCTATTCTTGCATGAGGATTGCGTTCATATGCGTTCACAGTAACTTGTCTTTTTGCGCCCTCTTTTAGATTTGCGCTGTCTTTTTCTTCTATTTCTTCGGGCAAGGATAGACCAAAGCTTTCCGGCTTTATATATCCGTCTTTTTCTTGTATAATTTCAAAAATTGCAGGCAGTAATCCTACTGGTTTTTTCAGAGGTGCCATTCCGAACCCTTTAAAGGACGTATCTATCATTGAAAAAATCTCAGATGTTATTGGTTCTTGCAATAAAGTTATGGTATCGGGTGCAAATTGGTAATAACCGTTGTATTCGTTTCCGTCTCCAAGCACCAACGGTTCATCGAAAGCAACAGTATCAATATATACAGCATATCCTATCAGCTTTCCTTGGTATTGAAACATGACAAATGAATTTTTTAGCGCATTCATCTTGTGTTTTTGATAATGATATGTACCGCATCGCTCAGGCATTGTATATAATATAAAGTTTTTAGCATCAACCTCATCTCCGATAATATCGGCACTCATCGGCAAAAATCTGATTTCACTTATTATAAAACCATCATTTTCCTGTACTTTTGAGCAAGGAAATGCATTGTCATGCGGCCCTTCCTTATTTGAACGGCATTTGGAGCAATGACTCTGTAATCCCATAGGGTTATTTACTGTTATTCGTTTTGACGTTGTTCCAAAGGCTTCAGTACAAAAATAATGAATATGCTGCTTGTTTTTCTTTGAACACTCCGGGCAAGATTTATAGACAACGTCTTTTACAAGCAGATATTGCGCATCAGTCAGCGGATTTCCACAAAAATCACAAATTGCCATTACATCCTCCTTAAACAAAAATCTTTTTCATTATGTCATTCTCTAAATCTCTAATACTATAAATGTGCTCCATAACATCAAAGGTTTCTTCAAGATTATTACGAGCGGTTGTCCAACCCTTGCCATCAGTGAACCACACAAAAGTGAACCCGTCTATTGTATCCGTTTCCAACGCAAGCGTTTTATAACTGCGGGCTGTTTCATTAAGCTTTGAGCCTCCGCTGCCATAGAAATTTGTTTCAATTCCGTATATCATATTATCGGTTTTTACAACAAAATCGAAGCGTTTTTCCATTTTACCCTGATTTGAAATAGCGGATAAATCTATACCCCATTTTTCAGTAATCTGATGGATGTACATCTCTTTAAAATAGTTTTCATTCTTCACAAACCCAGATTTTTTTATAAAGTTCTCTACCAAGTTTTCCATCAAATGACCGCCGCGGTTTTTTCTGCCGTTTGAATCTAATCCGGTTTCCACTCCTGTTGCATAGTCAACCAAATTATTTATTAAGTGGTTTTCAAGCAAATCAAACAAACCTGTTCGTTCCATAAAGTAAGAGTATCTTTCATAATATGAATGGCTATTAGGCGGATATTTTTCAAAATCAAATTTATATAAATAACCTCCATTGTCGTCTTGACAGTATATTTCATTTGCTCTGACAGCTAAAAGCAATGGTATGCATTTTAGTATTTCAGGATATTTTTAAGCAACTCCCTGAACTCGGTTTTTATGTTCTTTGATCCAATAAGCGAATTTAATATATTCAGCTCTATCTTTATCCCATCCACATTACGGTGCACCTTTTCAAAATCAATATAGTATCCGTAATCGGCTATGCTGTCACGAAAACCGGATAACCATGTCATAAAATCTCTGTTTGCCATAAATAAAACTCCTTAATAATTTGCCATAAGTAATTCGCTTATCTTGCCTCTTGAGCTGCTGTTGCTGTTTATCATTCTTGCAGCCTGAACACGCATAATATTTAGGCTACTATATATTTTATCAAAAAATTCGTCATTCTTATCCGCATTTTTAGGATCAGAATTACTGACAACAGTTTTTGCTCCAGCTCGTCCCATTGCTTTAACAAATTCTGCAAGTCGTTTTTGCTCATTATCATCAAAATCACCCTCCGCATATGATGTAAAGCTTGCTGTAGATGTCAAGGGTCTATACGGTGGATCAAAATACACAAACGTTTTATTGTCAATAAATTCAGCTGACTTACTGTAGTCACCGCAAACAATCCTTACATTCCGAAGCTTCCCTGAAACTATACGCAAATTATTCTCATCGCATATAAGCGGATTTTTGTATGCCCCCATAGGAACATTAAACTGTCCTTTCTTATTTACCCGATACAGTCCGTTAAAACAGGTCTTGTTCAGAAATATTAAAAGCGCAGCTTTCATAATATTGGTATCTTCATCGCCATTGATCTTCAGATTATTAAACAACTCCCTTTGCTCATAATAATATTCCTTTCTTCTATCGTTATCTAACGGAACAAATTTGTCCTGCATCTCTGAAAGCAGTTCAATAAGCGTATCAATATTATCACGCACAACTGTATATGCATTTATCAATTCTTTATTTATATCACTGATGTAAATTTCTTCCAAATCGTATTTATTTAATATATCGAACAGAACAGCACCTCCGCCCACAAAGGGTTCTGCATATTTTGTTATGCTTTCACCATCAAAAGGATAGTGCTTTTCAATTTCCTTTATAAGCTGTCCTTTTCCGCCTGCCCACTTAACAAAAGGCTTGGCTGTACCATCATTAACTTCAATCCTCACTTTTCTTGCATCCTCCGGTTTCTCAGCATTATTCGGTATAATCCACATATTACCTACCATTTCTGCGTTTGGTATCCTATGCTCTGAACATAGTACGGCAACGCGTCTTTGTGATATACCCCATTTTTCTGCCGCTTCTCTAGCCGATATAAATCTCATTTTAAACACTTCCAAATCTTTCTGTATCATTTCTGTGTCCTTTCTGTACTATTATATTCTAAAACTCGAATAAAAGCAATACCATTTTACAAATTTCTTAAATATTATTTTTAGGGGCAGATGTCATATCCACCTGCCCATATTTATTCATATGTTATCTGAACATTTTATGTTGTTTCTTTATTTTTCTATCCTTGACAGGATCCTTCTCAAGTTGTTTAGCCCGCTCGCTCATGTTCTGTATACGTTCCACATCGACAAAGATGTTACGGCACATTTTGACATCCTCTCGCAATTTTTTTAAATCTGAATTTATTTGCTTGATTCGCTCATCGCTCTCCGGATCATCCTTCAGCTTATATAAACTTTTACGTTCAGCAGTCAGATCTTCAATATCAGCTTCCGCTTTACTTTGATGTACTGCTAAACCCTCCGTTGTTTCAATATTATGCTCGTACAGAAAATGAAACTGTTTCTGATACCGCTCCATTTTCAGCAGCTCCTCCCGCATCAAGAACGAAACACGCTGCGGAGCTTTATTTTTTCGGATTTTCCCAAACAGATACAGATAATGAAAATATAGTGCCTTAAAGCCCTTTACAGGCGTTTGTAAATGTACATAAGTATGATTATTTAAAAGAAACAGCGACACTCGTTGAGGTCCCTGCCGGAACTATTGCAGAAACATTATCAGAAATACAGAATGTCGGAACAGCGGCGGAAGCTTTGCCGGGAATACCGCTTGAAGAAGTCAAAGCCGCAGAGGAAAAAGAAACGGAGGAATAAACTCATGTCAAAAATTGAAATAGCGTTACAGTGGATGCTTGACACAGCCAACGATAATTCACATGGCTACGATCAGATATACCGGTGGGGAGAAAAAGGCGATTATGATTGTTCATCAGCAATTATAACAGCCTGCGAATATGCCGGGATCCCCTTGAAGTCAAACGGTGCTACATATACGGGTAACATGAAGCCGGTCGCGCTTGCTCTCGGCTGCTTTAAGGATGTTACCTCACAGGTTAATTTGTCAACCGGCGCGGGCTTGCAGAAGGGCGACATACTGCTTAATACAACACATCATGTTGCTATGTACTGCGGAAACGGGCAGCTTGTCCATGCCTCAATCAATGAAAAGGGAAAAGCGACCGGAGGCACACCGGGAGACCAGACCGGAAAAGAATTCTGCATCAGAAGCTATTACAATTATCCGTGGAACTGCGTATTGCGTTATACAGGCAGCGACGCGATAAACACAGCGGAGAATATAACAGTGACAAGTCTTATTGCGCACGGCACGGCGAATGTATCAACATATCTGAATGTCCGTTCCGCACCGTCCACAACAGCCCAGATACTCGGAGCATACGCGCCGGGTGATGATATAACCATAACCGGCAAGACCTCAAACGGCTGGTATCGCTGTCTGATATTCGGCGGACAGATCGGCTATGTGTCCGGCGACTATGTTTCAAATATCAGAAACACCGCTCCCACAGCGGAAACCGTGAGCATTACGGAAATGAACACGCACGGTACGGCGGACGTATCAACATATCTGAATGTCCGTTCTGCACCGTCAACCTCCGGCGTTATTCTCGGAGCGTATGCGCCGGGCGATGATATAACCATAACCGGCAAGACGTCAAACGGCTGGTATCGCTGTCTGATATTCGGCGGCCAGACAGGATATGTTTGCGGTGATTATGTGAAGATATGAGTATATTAACCATTCTTGATCGGACGGGTGTGTTTGGTTGAGCTTATAAAAATACATACAGGGCGGCGAAAAATAACCGCCCTGTATGTATTTTACAGACTATAAACAGAGAATAGCATATACTTGTATAAATATATGTGTTCGGTTATCGTATAATTAGGTGAGCCAAGAAAAACGGCTTAACCGTGCGGTTTAAAGCCGTTTTTCTTTTGCTGTTAAATTGGTCTTGACTATATTTTGACTATAGGACGTTTAAAAATTGAATGCCGTATCAAGCTGTTTTTGTATTGATTCAGAGTCCTCATGAAAAT
>JBJEFT010000339.1:0-1525 GCA_051874315.1 Candidatus Ornithomonoglobus sp. | reverse complement strand
GAGGAGCTGTTAGAGTTCTGCTCAAGCTTATCTCCCGCCTTATTATTCTTTATGATAATTGTACCGTCAATAGGCGCCGTGATTTTATAGTCCTCAAGCGTATCCTGCGCATCCTCAAGAGAAATTCTTGCATTATCAAGCGCGATTTCCGCGGACTGTATTGATGAATCAAGCGAATATGTATCATTATCAATTACAAGCTGCTCAAGCTTTGTATATGCGTCATTAAGATCTATCTGTGATGTCTTTACCGAGCTTTGAGCGCTTGCAAGAGCATTCGTAACAGAATCGGATGTGAGATGTCCTATAACCTGACCCTCTGTAATGTGATCATTTGCCTGTAACCACAGATCACTTATTCTGCCGTTAACCTTTGCTGTAATATATCCGTCCTCATAGTTTTCCAGCGTTCCGAGATCGCTGCATGCCACTCCGTTAACAGTGGCAGATGCCGATTCTCCCGCCTTAAGACCGCCCGGATTGCTGATTACAATTGTAACATATTTTACAACCGCATGTGAATCCGTTGCCGTGCTTGCCGAAGAAACGCTTTCAACCGTTCCGTTCACAGTATCATTTGAAGATGCTATTGTAACAACTGCCGCCGAACCGGCTGTTATACCTGCCGCATCAGCAGTATTGAACGGCATCTGAACCTTCAGCCTTGAAGCATCATATATTGCCGCAATCTTTGTTCCGTCATTAACAGAATCACCCTCCTTAACAAGCACCTCTGAAATTGTGCCGGTATAATTGGCTGTGAGCGTAAGGTTATCCACATCACTTTGCGCGGTAGCAAGATTGCGTTTCGCTGTTTCAACGCTTTCCAACGCCTTATCAACCGAGCTCTTTGTTGTACTCTCGGTATTGGCATTTGACTGGAGCTGCAGGGATTTCTTCTTAACAGCATCCGCAAAATTCTGTTGAGCGGTAGTGAGCGAATTCTGAGCGCTGTCAACCTTCCTCTGCGCCTCCGATGAATCAATGGTATAAAGGACCTGATCCTTTGTTACCGTATCACCCTCACTGAAGGTATCGGTAAGAATCTCACCTGTTACGAGTGCGGTAACATTATATGTATCATTTGCTTCAAGCGTTGATGAACCCTCAACTGTGCGCACAATATCCTTTCGTTCAACCGTTACCGTCTCATACTCTGTCTCCGACTTGCTCTTATTGACAAGCTTTGACACCACAAAAACACCGCCTGCGACAACTAATGCGGCGATGCAAGCCCCGATTATCAGATGTTTCTTTGAAAACTTTTTCCTCCTGCCGCCGTCATCGTCATCATCGGCAGTATTCTCCGACTCCGGAGCGCTTCCTCCGAAAACGTTTTCTTTCTCACTGTCCGGCACCGCATTGTCAGCATTCGCAGTACCTGTTTCAGTGCCAAATGTGGATGTTTCTTCTGCAACAACATCTTCTTCCATGGCACAGCCTCCTTTTATATACACTTTTTTTGTAATTATAAAACTCTTTTCTTAAAATAACCTTAAAATTTAAATTGTTTACTTTTTGTTCA
>JBJEFT010000338.1:0-1525 GCA_051874315.1 Candidatus Ornithomonoglobus sp. | reverse complement strand
GGCGCTGCCGTCATTACATTTTCATAGGCAAGAGTATTATAATAGTACCATATAGCGCCGTTTTCCGGAGTATATGTTCTGTTTTCTATGTCCGTATTGATACATGTTTTTTCAATAAATGACATATAGCTGTTGCTCACACATATGTCCTCGTACTTCGATATCGCCCCTCCGTCGCGATGACTCGGATAATATAATCCGAGACCGCTTGACGCGCTGTGATATCCGCTCATGCATTTATATACAATCATCTCATCCATGATTGCCTTTATGTTCGCTGTTATATCTCCCATTGAATCGGAAAGACCGTCAACAAGACTTCCGAGGTCAATTATATTTGAATATCCTTCCCACGTAGAATTGCCGCCCATACGCTCCGCGTTATTCAACGCTTCAACGACGTCTCTCATACGGTAAAGATCATCTACAGACGAATCAAGCATACCGCCCAGACCTTCAAACTGTAAGGAAAGCGTGGTTTCCTTTGAAAGATCCGTCACCGCCATTGACACCATATCGCTCTCCTGCTCAGAGACCCGACCCATTACGCCGTCACATATAACCTGTCCGACCTCTGCAACGCTTGCCTCGGGATAATTTGAAAGGAAATCAAACAAGCCGTTATAATCCCAGCCCGATATGGGCATTACATCCTCCGAGCCAACCATGTAATCCGCATAAAGCGACAATGCAGATGCTGTTTCTATATTTGACATAAGGCTTGCATCAAAGCCTACAAGATCAAGCTTTTCGTCCAGTCCGCTGAGTACACTCTTCAGCTCGTCCAGCGAAAGGCTGTCATAATCATGGATAGAATCGAACGCGATACCACCCAGCGGTCCTGCGCCGTGATCCCATATAACCGCTATGTAACGCTCTGCCGGATATGTTTTAATTCCCCACGAAAGAAATTCCCTTAAGGTTTCACTCTCGCCCATATTAGCTGCCGGATTCTGATTTACAAGTCTTATTCCGTTTTTCTGAACCACATAATCCTGCTGGTAATCACAATCAACATCATCTGTATGCCAGAAACGGCTTCCTCCGGTTTCAACAACAACATTTATATTTTCAGGCAGGTCGTATGCCAACGATTCAAGGACCCGGCTTCCGCTTTCATATTCCTCCTCCAGAGTTGAACCGCACATATACATCATTACAGTCCAGCTTGTACCTGTTGAAGCCATTCTTTTTGATTCCTTCTGAACCACTACACCGCTGCCGCAGCCGCACAAAAACGACATAATCAACAATACGGCGGAGAATATAGTAAATTTCTTTTTCATAAATTCCTGCTTTCCTAAGATTTTCCTATATGCTTTTCACTAAGCTTTCTATAGTCAATGCAATGAAGAACACTCAGCGAAAAGAGGCATTAACCGCATGCATTAAGTATTATTAAAATACGAAGTACTTAATGCATGTATAACATACAAAAACAAAGGGCGATCCGATATCCCACGTAAACTACCGGAAATATCAAAGACCGCCCTTTAACGATTGTTAAATCATTCAGCTGCCGGTG
>JBJEFT010000337.1:0-1526 GCA_051874315.1 Candidatus Ornithomonoglobus sp. | reverse complement strand
TTTCGCCAAAAATAAAAGTATAATTTGTGTGAATTAACGATATTTACAGAAAATCATAAGAAAATCTTGAATTATGCTGTGCTTTAGTATATAATAAAGACATATGAATTGGTACCAAGTCTTAATACCAATTAACAAATCTGATTCCGGGAGGGAACGAGCATGACCATGACAAAAAAACAGCGCCATGATTTTTTGCTTGAAATGATAGCCGAAAATCCGTTCCTGAAGGATGAGGAGCTTGCAAAGCGCTGTAATGTCAGCATATCGACAATACGCAATGACCGCGCCGAGCTTGGGATCGCGGAATACAGGGAGCGGATAAAGTCCGCGGCGGAAAGTGAAATGAACGGCTCCGGCGCAAAGGCAGAGCTGCTTGATTTAAAGCTTTACGAAAACGGTCTGTCGGTGCTGGAAACAGACGGCACAATGCTTTTCAAGGATACAAATGTAGTAAAGAGCCAGTGCATATATGCTTTTGCCGAAAATCTTGCATTAAGCGTTATTAACGCAAAGGCGGCGCTTGTGAAGGTCGCAAATGTCAAATATATTTCAGAGGTTCACGCGGGCGCAAAGCTTGTTGCAAGGTCCGAGGTAGTCCGCGGCAGGGATAGTGAATATATTGTCCATGTGTTTATAAGCGCTGAAATGAATGAGGTTTTCAGAGGGAAGTTCAATTTAGAGGTAGTTAATATATGAAAATTTTAGTTGATGCAATGGGCGGAGATCACGCGCCGCAGGCGCCTGTTGAGGCGGCTGTACGGGCGGTAAAGGAGCTTGATGTTGAGATAGTTCTTGTCGGTAACACCGCCGTGATCAGAAATGAACTGAGCAAATACGAATATCCGCAGGAGAAAATAACGATCGCGAACGCTCCCGAGGTTATTTCAAACCATGAGGAGCCGGCAAAGGCTGTGCGTACAAAGAAGGGCGCGTCGGTTGTTGTCGCGGCAAATATGCTTAAAAACGGCGAGGGCGACGCAATGCTTTCAATGGGCAATACGGGCGCGCTGCTTTCTGCGGGGTTGCTTATCGTAGGAAGAATAAAGGGGATACTGCGTCCGGCGATAGGTACTGTGCTTCCGTCGGCAAAGGGTCCTAAGCTTCTTATAGATGCCGGGGCGAATACAAACTGCAAGCCGGAAAATCTGGTGCAGTTCGGTATTATGGGCAGCGTTTATATGAAGAATGTTCTCGGCGTAGGAAGTCCTAAGGTCGGACTTATGTCGATCGGCGAGGAGGAAGGCAAGGGCGATGAGCTTACAAAGAAAACCTTCTCAAAGCTTAAGGAGGCGCCTGTCAACTTCATCGGCAACATTGAAGG
Source organism: Candidatus Ornithomonoglobus sp. (assembly GCA_051874315.1). Lineage (GTDB taxonomy): Bacteria > Bacillota > Clostridia > UBA1381 > UBA1381 > Ornithomonoglobus. The sequence continues at coordinate 202 of JBJEFT010000337.1, read as the reverse complement.
CCGCGACGTTATGGAGGGAACCGCCGACGTTATGGTCTGCGACGGCTTTGTCGGAAACGTGGTGCTTAAAACGGTCGAGGGCATGGGTCATGTTATAGGCCGTCAGCTTAAAAATCTGTTCATGAAGAACTTAAAATCGAAAATCGGCGCGCTGTTTGTTATGGACGGCGTCAACGAGTTCAAGAAGATGATGGACTACCGT
>JBJEFT010000336.1:0-5639 GCA_051874315.1 Candidatus Ornithomonoglobus sp. | reverse complement strand
GTACGCAATGGCGGTTGTAAGATAAAATTTTTCTTTTTCCATTGTGTTCTCCTTTTCATTCACAGCGGCTGCTGCGCCGCCGTGAGATTTTATTTTGTTATAGTATCAAGATAATGTATAAACAGCTTTATTTCATTTATTATGAAATTAAAGAACTGTTTAAAAATCTTTATAATTCTGTCAAATAATCCGACCTTATAGAAGCTTACGATTATCATAAGCAGTATAGGGCCTATAAGCATTCCGATGATGCCCCACCAACGGTAGCCGATATACATTGAAACCAATGTAACAAGCGGATTCATTCCCATTCTGTCGCTCACAAGCTTCGGCTCGAGGATCCTTCTCAGCAGTATCACCGCAAGCCATACGAGAAGGTAGCCTATGCCCAGTCTGAGATTGCCGTATATAAAGTATATAACGGACAATGGCAGCAGCGTGATGCCGCTTCCGAACACAGGCAGCGCGTCAAGTATCGCCGTAGCCGCCGCAACGACAAGCGCGAAGGGGGCCTTAAGCAGCGCCAAAACGACAGAAACCAGAAGAAATATGATAAACATCAGAATTACCTGAGCTTTAACATATCCGCCGAGATATGTTTTGCATTCGCTGCGGAATTCAGCCAGCCGCCCGATAAGCTTCGGACCGAGGATTTTTCTTATTCTGTCGTCTAAGGCCTCCTTTTGTGAAACCATAAAGAACAGTGACAGAACAAATATGATAGTCCATATAATGCCGCCCGGCAGGGATTTAGCAAAATCCTGCGCGTTGTTCACAACCTCGATATTGGACATGAACTTTTGCAGCTGTGACGTAAAGGTATCCGAAAGATTGTCTATCATGCTCTGAACGGAATCCGGCATATCAATATACAGCCTGTTCCACTTAAGTATGAAGCTTTCCCAGTTTCTTTGCAGCGTGTCGAAAATCACAGGCCACTGCAGATACAGGTTTTTCAGCTCATCAAAGAGCTTACATCCTATGCCTCCGATTATTGCTGTCAATACCGCAAGTGTGACTATGATTACCATTACAACGGAAGCAAAGCGGGGCAGCTTCAGCCTCTTTTGCAGCTTATCCGCAAGCGGATTTATCAGCCGTGAAATAACGAACCCGAATATGAACGGGGACAGCAGACTGAATATATATACGAATGCCCTGAGAACCGGCGGACCGGCAAAGAAAATGAGCAGGCACAGTCCGATAACGGTTCCCAGAACGACAAGTATTTTCTTAACATTTGCGGTAATTTTCATAGAATCACCCCTTTAGGCGGAGATTATTCAGCATTGCCCTTTTCCAGAAATTTATCCATAAGGGTATAGCCCTTTTCAATGTAGATGCCTGTTTCTTTACCGTTATTCTCCGTATATGCGAGACCTGAGCCGCCCTCTGTGTTTCTTGAATCGTAGATTACATACGGAACAGGGTCGCTTACATGAGTTTTAAGGCTGATCGGTGTCGGATGATCCGGCATAATGAGCATTCTGTAATCGATACCCCTCTTTTCAAGCTCTTCCTTGAGGAACTTAACCGCTGTATTATCTATTGTTTCAACGGCAAGCTTTTTCTTTTCCGGCTTGCCCTGGTGCCCCATTTCGTCCGGCGCCTCCATGTGGATGTATACGAAATCGCTGCCGCCAAGGATCGCGTCAAGAGCTGCCCGGGCCTTGCCCTCCCAGTTTGTTTCACAGTTGCCTGTGGCTCCGGGAACGTCGATCGATTCCATACCGGCGCACTTTGCGATGCCCTTTATAAGGTCAACGGCTGAGATTACCGAGCCTTTAAGACCGTACTTCTCATAGAAGTTACCCACGGACGGCTTTGTGCCCTCGCCCCATACCCAGATCGATGTTGCCGGGTTAAGACCTTTTTCAATTCTTGCCTTGTTTACAGGATGCTCTCTTAATATCTTCTCCGATGCCTTCATCATTTCAAGAAGCTTTTCGGCGCCGTCGCCCTTCGGGAGATAATCGCCTACGCGCCTATCCGAAATGTCATGCGGGGGAGTAAGCGAAACATTAGTTGAGCCGCCGTTCCATACGCAGAGATGGCGATAGCTGATGCCCGGATAGAACTTAATTACGTCCGTGTCAAGCTCCCCGGCGATTGCCTGCATAAGCTGTGTGCTTTCCTCCGTGGTGATCTCGCCCGATGAATAGTCAAGCATTGTCTTATCTTCATAATTTTCCTCATCCGAGAGAGTAACGAGGTTTGTTCTGAAGGTCACATCGTCGTCCTTCATCTCAACGCCGATCGACGCTGCCTCAAGCGGTGAACGGCCTGTGTAGCACTTCTTTGTATCATATCCCATAACCGAGAGGTTTGCGACATCCGAACCCGGCTTCATGCCGTCCTGGACTGTCTTGCACATTCCAAGCTCGCCGTGGCGGGACATATAGTCGATAGTCGGCTTATCCGCTACCTCGAGAATGGTTTTTCCATCAAAATAATCGACCGGATAATCCGCCATTCCGTCTCCTAAAATTACAATATACTTCATCTTTTTTCTTCCTTTCTTATATATCACCAATGGAACTTAGTCAGCTGTCCCAGGTTTTTTAAGTTTTCAAAGCCCATCTGACGCATTGCTTCGTAAACTACAACAGCAACCGCGTTTGAGAGGTTAAGGCTTCTCGCGTCGGGGATCATCGGGATCCTTATGCAGCGCTCCTCATGGGCGTATAAAAGCTCCTCCGGCAGCCCCGCGTCCTCTCTGCCGAACAGGAGATAATCATTATCCTTAAATTCCGCGTCAACATATGTATGCTGCGCCTTTGTGGTTGCGTAATGGTATCTCGCGTCAGGAGAGGCGGTCTTTTCAAAGAAATCCTCTAAATTTTCGTAAAACCGGACATTGAGCAGATCCCAGTAGTCCAGTCCCGCGCGTTTCATTTTCTTATCGTCTATCTCGAAAGCCATAGGCTTTACTATATGAAGTCCGCATCCGGTAGCGGCGCAGGTGCGCGCGATATTTCCGGTGTTCTGCGGTATTCTCGGTTCAACAAGAACCACATTAAACATCTGTATTCACCTTCAAATTATTTAAGAAATTTTATCATAAATTTATTGAGCAGCGGACGCTTTATTACAACCGTGCTCTTAGGACAAAGCTCCTGACAGCAGAAGCAGCGTATGCACTTGTTTTTATCAATAACCGGTCTGCCCGAATCCATGCTTATGGCATGGGGCGGACAGCAGCGCGCGCATTCTCCGCAGCGTATACAGTTATCATATCTTATCTCAGGCTTTGATGCGAGCTTGTTTACAAGCATTGCGTTCAGCGCCGGAGGCAGGTTTATAAGCTTTAAGAGATTAAAATGGCTCTGCGGCTTGATAAAATCAGTTATTCTGACCGATTCGATGCTCTCACCCTTAATATCAAGCTCCGCCGCTGTTGCAGGAGCGTGTCCGCGCTCGGCGGCAATTCTTACGGTGTCAACCTCAGAGGGCTTATAATCTATAACAGAGCTTGCCGCAAGGTCAAGAGCGTATGGGTTTGCGCTTGCGAGGACAAGACCGATAAATCTGTCCTTGCCCGAGGTGGGACCGTCGCCCTCCATTCCGACAATTGCGTCCATAATGCTCAGTGTCGGCTTGACGCGCTCGCAAAGGTCAACGAGCATTGAGCAGAAGGCTTGTCTGTCATCAAGACGGAAGTGCATTTCTGCCTTGTAGGTTCCGGGAATTGTCCCGAACAGGTTCTTTACCGCGCCCGTATAGCTTGTCATTGCGTGTGTCTTTAATTTGGGAAGCGAGATAATAACATCCGCTTCAAGAATAGGGTTTATTATCGGCATTTTCTTTATAGTATGTCCTGCCGGATGCTCAACCTCGGTAAATCCGGTGTCAAAGTTAAGCGCGGCATTTGTGCCCTCAACAGCCTTTGTAACTCCGCAGGAGTGGTAGATTGCGTTCAGCATCGCCCTGTTATAAGGCCCTCCGGGACTCTCGGCAATCGTCACAATGCCGCCCGCTTCCTCGACTGCGCATATAACGGCATGGAGGAAATCGGTATTGGTAGTAACCGAGCTGTCGGGACGTTTTTTTGAAACAAGGTTTGGCTTGATAACGACCTTATCACCCTTATGAACAAATTTTTCTATACCGCCGATAAGGCTCAGCGCCTCATCAATTCCCTCACGGCATTTATCGTAGCTGTTACATCTGACTATTGAAACCGTTTTATCCATGTCGCCCTCATTTCAACCTAAAATACTTAATATACCTATTCTATCATATTATAGCATATACCAAAGCTATTTTCAACCGTAAAATTGACAAAAATTTCGACAATATAGCCGCAAGCCGTATGATGAAGCGTATTGTCAAGAATTTATTGACAAGTACGAAAATTTTTTGTATAATGTAAATAATAAGACAAGGAGACAGAAAGTTTATGAATAATAAATTTATATCAATATTATTGACCGCCGCACTTACGGCGGCACTTGCGCCGGCGGCATATGCGGCAAATTCGGATTTTGCCGGCGGGGTATATTCATCAACAGACATAAGCGGCATAGGTACGGCAAAGCTCACTATCTATTCGTGTGATAACAGTACGATAACGGCGGGCTTTGAGCGCACGGATTCAAAGGGGAGAGTTCTGACCTTTGTATGCGACCCCGGCACGGTAAGCGGAAGCAGCGCAAGCGTACCGTTTACCATGACCGCATCAGGCGTGACCTATTACGGCTACATAAGCCTGACGCTTAACGGCAACGGTGACAGTGTGACGATCAATACAAACGCGACAAATTACGGCACCGTGTTTAACGGCTATCTGCCCAAAACCTCCAATGTAAACGGCGCTGCGGTGCAGACTGCGCCTGCGGCGGCAAATACAGCAGCGAGCGCAACAGCGGCTCCTGTACCGGAGGATATAACAATCAACGTAAACGGTGAAAAAATGAATTTTACTGAGGACGCAAAACCGATAATTATTGAAGGTCATACATATGTGCCGCTCAGAAGTGTATTCGTCAGCATGGGTATAAATGTTTACTGGGACGAGTATTCCATGTCAAGCAGACTGCATGAGCAGCTTATAACGTGTACAAAGAACGATAAAATTCTTCAGTTTGCAAGAACACTGAATGTGGAAGGAACAAACGTGTGGACCTTAAGAGAATGGAATAATGCCTTCACCGATTCGTCAGGTTATACAGAGATCAATGCGGAGGAATATCAGCCTGTCATAAAGGGCGAATCCTCATATGTGCCTATAAGAGTAATTTCCGAGGCGATGGGCGGAACAGTAAACTGGGACGAAGCGACAAGAACCGTTGATATAACCTGTGATACCGGCAATGAATACTGGAAGCCTGCGGAAGAAATTGCAGGCATGGAGGATTTTGTAAAAGAGAACGCAAGAGCTTTTATAGACGAGGAAATTATAGTAGTGGACGAGGACAGAACCCCATATTTCACCCCTGATAAGAAGTTCTATAAATTTAAGCTTCAGGATGGGGATGGGACAGTTACCGTCAGAGTGTTTAATGACGGAACAACCGAGACAATAGAGTAACAGCTTCGTACATATTTTATTTAAAAAAGCTATTGACAACCAAATAAAATTGTAATATAATCCCGTTTTCGACAGTAAAAAAATAAAAAGAGAAGAAAAACCGCACAAC
>JBJEFT010000335.1:0-1527 GCA_051874315.1 Candidatus Ornithomonoglobus sp. | reverse complement strand
AGGTGTTATCACAGATAAACACAGAGTTAAGGCAGTCCTATGATTATATGACAGACTGCGGACTTTATGATATTTCGTATTCGGATAAGAAATCTCCGGCGGGCGGCTCGTACACGATCACATTTCCGGTGCTTAAGGTCCCTTATCTGTATGTAACTCCGAATGCCCCGTATGAGGAGGATTGCGCGGAGACGGTAAAGAGCTTTATACACGAATTTGGTCATTTCAGCGCATTACTTAACGATCCGGTTCTTGACAACGACCTGCCGACCGAGCTGTCGGCTACCTCGGTCGATACCTGCGAAATACAGTCGCAGGGGCTTGAGCTTCTTGCCGGCAGGTATTACGGCAGGCTGTTCGGAAGGCAGGCCGCCGCGCAGCGGTATGATCAGATAGTGTCAAAGATTTTCATTGTGCTTGACGGATGTTTTTTTAACGAATGGCAGACAAAAGTATATGAGACCGACAATATCACAACAGATGAATGCAACGCTCTGGCTTCGGAGCTTATAAAGAAGTATTATGATCTTGAATACAGCGCGGAGGCGGCGCAGAAATCGTGGACAACGGTACCGCACAATTTTACTGCTCCGATGTATTATATCTCATATGCCGTTTCGGCGGCATCGGCTCTTGAAATTTTCGGTATTTCAGGCGATGATTATGACAGGGCGGTCGACACATATATGCGGCTCTCGGCTCTCGGCGCTTATGTGCCGTATAAGGAAGCGGTTGAGGAATGCGGTCTCAGGAGCGTGTTTGATGAGGGCGTGATCAAGGAAACAGCCGATAACATTATAGAAAGCTGCGGCCTTGACTATTATGATATAGACTACTCGGGCTGGTACGCGCCGTATTTCTATAAGGTTTCTGATATTTTTGACGGTGTGGGCTATAAGATTTTCAGACCGGATAATGATATAACGAGGTCGGATTTCATAAAGCTTATAGGACGAATGTATGACGCCTACAGCGGCATCGGCGAAAGCTATACGCTTACCTTCAGCGACGTGGCTGAGGACGACGACAGCGCGCCGTATATTGCGTGGGCGTGCGCTGACGGCATAGTGACAGGCTACAGCGACAGCGAGTTCGGCAGTGAGGATACCATAACCCGGGAGCAGCTTGTAACGATACTGTACCGTCTTGCAAAGCTTGAAAACAGCGAGACGACGGGTTACAGAAGCCCTCTGAACCGTTTTGGCGACAGTGAGTCCGTGTCGGAATGGGCGTATGACGCGGTCGGCTGGGCGGTCAATGCCGGGATAATTAACGGTAAGGAGAATAATATTCTTGACCCGCAGGGAAACGCCACAAGAGCGGAGAGCGCAAAGATAGCCGCGTGCTATATAGATATGGCATATTAAACAACAGAATAATATAAAATTTATACAAAATGACGGAAATAAAAATGTTTATCCGTCATTTTTTTGTGGTAAATATCTATTATGATGAAATATTCGGAAAGATCAAAATCAGGAGGAAAAGATATTATGCAAAACATAAGAAATATTGCCGTACTTGGTC
>JBJEFT010000334.1:0-5663 GCA_051874315.1 Candidatus Ornithomonoglobus sp. | reverse complement strand
ATATGCCGAAAGGTATCCGTCAGCCGAAGCCGTATATTTAAATGCCGTACCTGTTGCCGCGCCGTCGGTCCATGTACCGTTGTCGGTTCCGCTCGCATATGCCGTAAAGCTTTCGCAGTTTATTGTAACATCGCAGGTTGATGCTGTAAGATCACTTACGTTATACAGTCCGTCCATGAGCTTTGTTCCGGCAGCTGTTCCGTTCAACGCGCTTGTCGGAATCCATGTTGTAGGCCGGATTGTTATGTTAAAGGTTCTCTTGAAGGTATAAGAACCGCTTTCGCCGGTGTATGTTACAGATGCAACAATAGCGGCGGTCTGAGTTTCGGCCGTATTATGAACGCTTGTGATAACATTGTCCTTTATCGTAATCGCCGATGACGAGCTGCTCCAGCTTATTGTTGAGCCGTTGAGCGGAGCAGTTGTCGGCAATGTAAGCTCTGATGCATAGGTTATCTTTGTTTTTGCAAGCTCAATAGCCTTGGCATCGGCGCTTGCCATTTTAAATTCCGGTCCGAGCTCATCCGTTGTCTGTGACCTTGTCACAACACCCTCAGGGAACGCGTCTATTGTAAGGTCATTGATGTAATATTCTATATTATTGTAGCCGTCGCCGAAATAATCATCCGTTGCATCGCTTGCGTCATTTGGGTCAAGACCGCGCTCTGTTTCCCAGTCGTCGGGCATACCGTCATTATCGGTATCGGTGATTGTCTTTTTTGTTATTGCGGCAGGATAGTACTCGTCATAATTTACCTGCTGTATGCCGTATGTTTTGATGGCGCTTAAAACTGTGCTGTCGGTAACGGTTGAAAAATCACGTCCTCCGGTAAGCGAACCTGTTCCTGTTTTCGCCTCCTCAAGAACCTGCGCGTCAATTTTTGTTCTCGATTCCGCATTGATCGCCGCGCCCGCATAATTCGTTACTGTTTCAAACGCCTCCTCTGCGGTTTCCGCTGTGCTCACGACCGACGCGTCCGAGCCGTCCACGGCCTCAACTTTAAACGGCGTATATGAACGGTATGTCGCCTCGTCAAAGCCGTTTACGGCTATCCAGTTATTCGGCTCAACCGTGCTGTTGTAATAGCTGCCGTCAGACTTTCTGAGCGTGTTTCCCTCCACATAGAATTTATAATTTTCCTTGCCGCTGCCGCTTGAATTGTTGAGAAAACGGTAGCCGCCCTTTGTCGACGGACCGCCCTTCAGATAGTTGTTTACATAATTGATATGTCCCATTGTACCGTAAGCGGTCTGATAGCCCCAGTCATAGATCACATTATTTACAAAATCCATTGAATTGGTCTTTTCAACCTTGCCGCGGAAGTTGCGCGACAGACTGTGGCAGATCAGATTATGGTGCCATGTATTCTGCCCCTTGCCGAACATCATACCGAAGCCGTGCGCGCCCTTTGAATGGTAGGATACGCAGTTTGACGGACCTATGATCGTATACTGGATCGTCTGGTGCATATTGTTTGAATAAAGCCCGAACTGTTCGTCATTTGCCCAGCCGATTGAGCAGTGGTCAATAATTGAGTTTGAGCCGGCATTTCCTCCCCATGCGTCATAGTCGGATTCTGTTCCCTTTTCACCGGGACGCGAGCTTATAAACCGCACGATTATATTATCGCCGCCCATACCGATTTTACCGTTCCTGAGCGTTATTCCGTTTCCTCCCGGCGCAGTCTGTCCGGCGATCGTTATATTTCCCTTGCAGACAACATCCGACTTCAGATTAATTGTTCCGCCAACATCAAACACTACGATTCTGTTTGATGCCGAAACCGCGTCACGGAAAGAACCGGCGCCGCTGTCGTTAAGATTTGTTACATGATATACCGTGCCGCCGCGTCCGCCTGTCGCATACTTTCCCGCGCCTTCAGCGCCCGGAAATGCAAGCACAAGTCCGGAGCTGTCCTCCGCCGCGCCTGTCTGGAGCGGCAGCGCATATGCTCCCAACAGCGTTACAGCCGTAATTAAACTTAAAATTCTTCTCTTCATCAGCATTCCCCTTTCTTTTCGCAGCATCAGCTTTGTCTGATATAATAAATATCAGTTGAACTGAAGCGTTGAATAGCTCCTTATCATTAAATTTTCACATTCTTCAAGAGACAGCTTAGCATCGTCTATATTACCGCCGCTTGGATCAATTATATTATTTGATGCGCCTATTTCTCCGTCAAATCTTGAAACCTTTATTTCCGGTTTTACATAATTATCCTTCATCACATTTTTCTCCTTATTCTGCCGCTTCAAGCGAAACCGATTTAATTGAGTTTAGCTCTTCCTCTGTTCCGTAAACTATGAAACCAAAGTTTACAATTCCGCTGCCCGAAAGGGTCGTTTCTATTCTCTCGACCGCCGTTTTGTCCTCCGTGTTGGTTATCACCCATTGGAGAATAGGCGCCGTATATGTCGAATAGTCAATTGCCAGCTTGTATAAATCCGCAAATATACCCTTTTCTGTATCGCGGAATTGAGTCTGTGAGGCTTCTGCGCTTTTAAACAAAAGCCTTGCTGCTTCCTCAAATTTTGCACCGTATATTCTTGCGGTTGATCCGTTTACAAATGCGTAATAGGTCTTTCCTGCATTCACATCCGCCGAAAGCGCATATTGCCCCTTTTCTGTGGGCGTATATTGCGCTATAATATTATTTTCACTGTCCATTATTGTGAAGGTCTTGTTTGCATTGACCTCCATATATGCAGTAAACGTACCGTTTGCAGCAGCGGTAAATATCAGTCCCGCGCCGCTGAAGGTTCCAACACCATACGACGGGTTTGTCCCGCATGCAACATAACCGGTAAATTCCTCGCCGTCAATTTCCTTCGCGCCCACGGTATAGCTCATTGTCTCACCTGCTGTAAGACCCGTCATAAGCGTATCGGCCGTTGTTACATCCTCCGATGCCTTCCAGAACACAGGAGCTGCAGTCGGTGTCGGTGTCGGCGCTGCTGTTGCGGAAGGTATCGGTGTCGCTTCTGTTTCAGACGCTGCCGTCTGTTCAAATGCCGCTCCGTAGAACTCCGCCTTTGAACCGTCAACATACGCGTAGTATGTCGTTCCCGCGCTTACCTGCGCGGTGGTGGATGTGTATTCGGAAACACCTATATTTACACCGCTTTCGTTCAATACCTCATCATTCGTATACTGAGCCAATATATTTCCGCCTGCATCGGTAAGCTTAAAGGTTTTTGACGAACCAATCTTATAGTACACGGTAAGCAGTCCCGGGGCATATGCCTCATAATGCAGAGCGGCGCCTGTTTCGCCCTTTACCGTTCCGCCCGGATTGTTTGTTCCCAAAATACAGCCGGTAAATGCGATACCGTCTATCTCCATGTTGCTCTTTGCGGTATATGTCATCGCCTCCGCAGCGGTGAGCCCCCGCGCAAGCGCGCCGCCCGCTTCGACGTCTGCCGACGCCTTCCACAATATATCCGGAGCGACAGTGCCGAACGCTATTTTTGCAAAGCGTCCGCCGGATCCTGCAACGAAAATATAATAGGTATGTCCTGCCTCAACCGGCGCAACCATAACCTGCTCTGCACCGTCTGTACCCAAAGCAGTGCCGACATTATCCTCCTTATTTGCCACGCCTTCTTCTACAATATATGCGGTTTTATTGCTTCCGAGGGATGTAATATACGCACTCAGGAAGCCGTCCTCGGCTGCGGTGTATTTAAACGCGGTTCCCGTTGCCGCGCCGTCGGCCCATGTGCCGTTAGGCACGTTTCCGTCACTGTCAACTCCCGTTGCGTAACAGCTGTATGTATCACCGTTAATTGTCACACCACCGCTAATGGAGCTTATTTTAAGCGTGCTCATACATGTAAGACCGTCCATAAGCTCTGTACCTGCCGCCGCGCCGTTCTCGCTTGATTGCGGGATCCATACAATACTCGTCGCTTTAACCGTTATATTGACGCTCTTTTTAAAGGTATATTCGCCCTTTGTCACCGTTGCGACAAGCGTCACCGTCAGATCCTCCGTTTCCGGACGCTTTACGGCTGTTATTATGTTATTCTTTATAACAACCGCCGATGATGAGCTTGCCCATGTGATTGACGAGCCGCTGCTGCCCGTCGTCGGGAGGGTCAGATCCTCCGGCTTTGAAATGATTGTCGGGCTGAGCGTAATCGCCGCCGCGTCCGCCTTTGCGTCCGCAAAATCCTGTCCCAGATCCGTTGTGGTCTTTGATGCTTCAACAACCCCTGCCGGGAATGCGTCAACTGTAAGGTCGTTTATGTAATATTCAATATTTGTATAACCCTGTCCGAGATAATCGTCCGCCGAATCATCCTTTGTCGTATCCAGTCCGCGCTCCAGCTCCCAGTTGTCGTCCATACCGTCATTGTCACTGTCTGTAATTTCCTTTGCGGTTGATGTCGGATAATATGCGCTGTAATCACAATACTGTATTCCATATGTAGTGATCGCGCTTAACACCGCATCATCGTCTACTGTTGAAAAAACGCGTCCGCCGGTAAGCGAGCCTGTGCCGGTTTTCGCCTCCTCAAGCACCTGATCGTCTATCTTTGTTCTTGACGCCGCGTTTATTGCCGCGCCCGCATAGCTTGTTACATGATCGAAAGCATCCTCCGCGCTTTCTGCGTTATATGCCACGGACACATCATCGCCGTTTGCCGCCGCAACCGGCATAACTGCGTCTACGCGGTAGTCCTCCTCGGTATAACCCGCAGAGCCGAAATTGAATGCCAGCCACTGATTATTGTTTATCTCGGCATTATAATCGGTACCGTCAGGATTTACAAGACGGTTGCCGGAAAGGAAGAACCTGTAGTTCTCCGGCGCGGTTCCGCTTGAAATGTTTATAAATTTATATCCGCTCTTTGTTGACGGGCCCGCCTTGAGATAGTTGTTTACATAGTTTATTCTGCCGTGGGTTCCGTAGGCTGTCTGATAGCCCCAGTCATAAATTACATTGTTTACGAAATCCATTGTGTTTGTTCCGACAACCTTACCGCGGAAATTTCGTGATAAGCTGTGACAGAGCAGATTATGATGCCATGAATTCTGACCCTTTCCGAACATCGCGCCGAAGCCGTGCGCGCCCTTTGAATGGTAGGATACGCAGTTTGACGGACCTATGATTGTATACTGAACCGTCTGATTCATATTCTGTGAATACAGTCCGAACTGCTCGTCATTTGCCCATCCGATCGAGCAGTGGTCGATAATTGAGTTTGAGCCGGCGCTGCCGCCCCACGCGTCATAATCTCCGGAGCCTTCTCCCTTTTCACCCGGACGGGAGCTTATAAAGCGCACGATTATATTATCGCCGCCCATACCGAACTTTCCGTTTTTAAGCGTTATTCCGTGTCCGCCCGGAGCTGTCTGTCCCGCGATCGTTACATTGCCCTTGCATACAACATCGGATTTAAGCTCTATTGTTCCGCCGACATCAAAGACTACAATTCTGTTGGATGCCGAAACCGCGTCACGGAACGAGCCCGCGCCGCTGTCGTTTAGGTTTGTTACATGATAAACCGTGCCGCCGCGTCCTCCGGTCGCGTACATTCCCGCGCCCTCCGCGCCCGGAAATGCCGGTATAAGCCCTGAGCTGTCAGCCGCGCCTGTAGGAATCGGCAGCGAATAACCGGCTGCGAGTGAAAACGCGGTGATTAAGCTTAATATCTTG
>JBJEFT010000333.1:0-1534 GCA_051874315.1 Candidatus Ornithomonoglobus sp. | reverse complement strand
AAAGATACTGACAGTCCGAACGGTTATAGGTTATCGCCTTGTGCTTTTCTCTGAGTGACTGCGTTATATCCATGACCTCCTGAGGATTGTAGCCGAAATGACTTGAACAATAGCTTTGCAGCTTGACAAGGTTAAACGGCAGCGGCGGGTCCTCCTTCACTGTTTTTCTTTCAACAACCGCGTTATAATCACGCGACATAAGGCGTGACAGTATTTCCTCCGCCTCGGATTTGCTTAAAATACGGTTGCTGTCCTCCTCACCCTTCTTTGGTTTTTTCTTAGGCTGATACTTTGAGCGCACGGTTTTAACCCCGTCCGGTGTTTCAACCTCCAAATCCACATAGACGTCATAATATACTGTCTTTGTGTGTCCCTCAATTGCCATATCGCGGGCAACCACAAGACCCAGAGTAGGTGTCTGAACCCGTCCGACAGTAAGGAGAGCGCCGGGATTTGAGCATGTAAAAAAGCGGCTCATATTAACGCCAACCATAAGGTCTGCAACAGAACGCGCATACGCGCTCCAGCCCTCGTTTACACATTCACGGTTGTCCTTCATCCTTCCGAGCGCCTTTTGCAGTCCTCCCTGTGTTGTGTCGCCGGTATCAAGCCGCATTACGGGTTTGTCATAATGAAACCATCTGAGCAGCTCATCAATAAGGAGCTGTCCCTCCTCGTCCGGGTCTCCCGCATGAATAACTGAATCCGAGCGTGACAAAAGCTCGCCTATCAGTTTAACGCGCGACGACTTGCTTTCAAAATTACCGTTTCCTCCCGAATCTTCACCGATTTTCTGTCCCCAGTCCTCAAAATAAATCGGCAGCATATCTGCCGACCATTTTTTATACTTCTTATCATAGTCCTCAGGCTCCTTTAGTGTAAGCATGTGTCCGAAAACCCATGTAACAACATATTTGCCCTTTTCGATATACCGTCTGTCATTTCCTGTACGCATCCCGGGCAGAACGTCCGCTATATCACGTCCCAATGACGGCTTTTCCGCTATAACCAAAATCATCCGAGAATAACCTCTTTAAATTCTCCGTTTTCATAAATCAGGCACCTATGCGCGCTGCCCTCCTTCGGTATCGAAACCGAACCGGGATTCACGCACAGCACTCCGTCACGCTCCTCAAGAACCGGAACATGGGTATGTCCCTGAACGATCGCGTCACCCTTTTTAATATTTGGGAAGTTGTCAAAGCCGTACTTGTGACCGTGGGTAAGATAAAACATTCTCCCGTCAAGATAAAGCACCGCATAGTCTGCCATAATCGGGAAAGACAGCACCATCTGGTCCACCTCGGTATCACAGTTTCCGCGCACGCACAAAAGATCATCGGCAATCCCGTTAAGCAGCTCAATAACCTTTTTAGGCGCATAATCGCGCGGAAGGTCGTTTCTCGGTCCGTGATAAAGCAGGTCGCCCAGCAGCACAAGCTTTTCCGCCCCGCTTGTCCTGTATGCCTCTATTAATTTTTTCGCATAATATTCCGATCCGTGTATATCGGAAGCAATCATAATTTTCATAATG
>JBJEFT010000332.1:0-5689 GCA_051874315.1 Candidatus Ornithomonoglobus sp. | reverse complement strand
CCGCTTATGATCTCTATAAGCTCATCGGAATTATATTTGTCCTTGTTCTGGGAATAGGCGTAATACGCGCCCTGAATTTCATATGTCAAAAGAATATTCAGTCTCATATTGTCCTTTAATTCGGGATATTTTTCGGAGAGCACCTCACGCATTTTAATTTCAATATTGTCTATCAGCGAATGGCGGCGGCTGCCGGAGAAAATTATATCGGCAAGCGGCTGTATTTTTATGTATGCCCGAAACAAATCGGCGGTGAATTTGCCGGGATTGTCAAGAAACAGGTCGGGGCGGTCGATCGAGCTGAAAATTTCATCAATCAGTGTTCGCTCAACGGTCTCTGAGAGGTCATATATATCCCTGTAGTGCAGATAAAAGGTAGCCTTGTTTATATCGGCAAGCTCGGAAAGCTCCTTGACGCTGATTTTTTCAATCGGCTTTTTGCCGCGCAGCTTAATAAACGCGTCCCGTATGCTTTCGGTTGTTCTCTTAATTCGTAAGTCCATTGGTATCCTCCGTGCAAATAGACAATCTGCGACAACAGTCGTATATTTGACTATAGATTAAAATTGTCGGTTGTGTACTTTCGTTAAATCCTTTATAATAAAGCATGTATATTTTATCATAAAAAACAACAGCAGTCAATTATTTCGGAGGATAAATTTTTATGGATATAAAGAGCTTTTACGGTGGATGGAATTTCGATATATATGAATATCTCGGCGTACACAGAATGGGAAACGGCTTTGTGTTCCGCATCTATGCGCCCAATGCGGCAAGGGTAACGCTTTTGGGAGAATTCAGCGGCTGGGAGGAGCTTGAAATGATGCCTGTGTGCGACTGGCGTTTTTTTGAGCGCTTTGTGTGTGATGCGCGTCCGGGGCAGCCGTATCTTTTCAGAATATATGACAAGAGCGGAAATTGCGTCGATCACTGCGACCCATACGGTTACGGCATGGAGCTGCGTCCGGGACACAATTCGGTTATAAGGGAGCTTGGCGAATACCGCTTTAATGACGGCGAATGGATGGCAGAGCGAAACAACCGCATGAACAGACCTATGAATGTATACGAGGTACATCTCGGCTCGTGGAAAACCAAAGAGGACGGCAGCCGGTATAACTATTCCGAGATAGCGGATATGCTCATTGAATATTGCCGCGACACAGGCTATAACTACATAGAGCTTATGCCGATAGCGGAGCATCCGCTTGACGCGTCATGGGGCTATATGAACAGCGGCTTTTACGCGCCCACCTCACGCTACGGAACGGCGGCGCAGCTTATGGAGCTTGTGGATAAGTGCCACAGAAACAACATCGGAGTAATCCTTGACTTTGTTCCGGTCCATTTCACCGCCGACAGCTACGGACTGCGGCAGCTTGACGGCACAGCGCTTTATGAATATCCGCATAAGGATATAGGCATAAGCGAATGGGGCAGCTGCAACTTCAACCACACAAAGGGAGAGGTCGCAAGCTTTCTTATGTCAAACGCGTATTACTGGCTTAAGGAATACCACTTTGACGGACTGAGAATGGACGCGATAAGCCGTATAATTTACTGGATGGGAGACGAAAACCGGGGTGTGAATGAGAAGGGATTAAATTTTCTGAAAACCATGAACAAGGGTCTCAAGGACAGAATACCCGACTGTATTCTCATAGCGGAGGATTCGACAAGCTTTGTAAAGGTCACCGCGCCTGTCGAATATGACGGTCTCGGCTTTGATTATAAGTGGGACATGGGCTTTATGAATGACACTCTGGACTATTTCAGGACAGATCCGCTGTTCCGCGGCGGCAGCTACCATAAGCTCACATTCTCAATGATGTATTTCTACAGCGAAAACTTTATGCTCGCGCTGTCCCATGACGAGAACGTCCACGGCAAGGCGACGATAATGCAGAAGATGCACGGGGAGTATGAGGACAAGTTCCCGCAGGCGAGAGCGATGTATATGTATATGTACACACATCCGGGAAAGAAGCTGAGCTTTATGGGCAGCGAGTTCGGACAGCTCCGTGAATGGAACGAGGACAGGGAGCAGGACTGGGATATGCTCAGATACCCCGCGCACGACGGATTTTTTACATATATAAAGCGGCTTAATCATATGTATCTTGAGCATCCGGCGCTTTATGAGAGGGACCTCGCGGAGGACGGCTTTGAATGGCTTGAGTGTAATGCCGTATCGGAATGTATCTATGCCTACGAACGGATCGCGGAAAATGAAAGACTGATCGCGGTGTTCAATTTCAGCGGCGTTGACCGTGAGTTTGCGATTGAACGGTACAAGGACAGCAAAGCGGAAGTCCTTCTGAATACGGACTGGAATATATTCGGCGGCTCCGGTGAGGTTAATACGGAAATTGACCTCGGCGGCTTTGAGCTTCCGAAATTCTCGGGAATGACGATAAAGCTTACATAATAATTTTTAAGCTTGAACGAATATGCCCGCAGACGCACTGCGGGTCTTTTTTATTGACTTAAATGACGGGATATAGTATAATTATGGATATGAAGGGATCTGATAATGATGAAATACAGAAAATACGCGCCGATACTGCACACGGCGTTCAGGGAAAAATATGCTGACGGACTTGTTGAGAAATATGCAAAGCACTGCGCGGATATGGGCTATTCGGGTATGTCGCTTGAGGGAAAGTCAGCGGAGCCGACAGGGGACATCGACCGCTGGATAGCCGATTATATGGCAAACACCGAAAAGATGATAAGGGCCGCAAAGGAAAACGGAGTTGACGTATGGCTTTTTGACGAGTGGGGCTACCCCACGGGAACCGCCGCGGGCAAGACGATAGCGGAGAACAGGGACTACCGCTCAAAATGTCTGCGCATTGTGCTTGATGTGATTCTGCACGACGGAGAGAGTGTTGAATTTAAGGTAAACGACCGATTCATAACAGCCTGTGCATGGCGGGTCGGAAGAGCGGGAACGGCAGGCGCGGCAGACGGAATAACGGAGCCTGTAGTACCTGAGGACGGATTTTTGAAATATACCGCAAGGGGCGGAGCATACCGCATTGCGGCGGCCGCATGGGATTATACGAGCGGCGGAACGCACGGGGTGTTTTGCGATGACGGCAGAGAGGAATACGGAACGATCGACCTTTTAAGCTATGATGCGGTAAGGTGCTTTATAAGCAATATGCACGAGAGATATTATAAGGCATTTTCTGAGCTTTTCGGGAACGGTCTTGAGGGATTTTTCTATGATGAGCCGTTCATTCCTTATCCGTTCCCGTATACCTCAGGAATATTTGAGGAGTTTGAAAAAAAGAAGGGTTATGATATAGTTCCGTATCTTTCCGAGATGCTTATACCCGGCTGGTATGCGCCGGAAAATGTGCGGCATATTCTCGATTACCGCGATGTTGTGACGGACAGGATGGCGCAGGCCTTTACCGGGCAGCTCGGCGATTGGTGCGCGGAGCATGGAGTAATGCTTACAGGGCATCAGGACCTTGACCACAGCGTAAGAGGACTTAACACAATAAGCGGCGACTTTTTTAAAAACAGCGAAAAGTCGGATTTACCCGGTATTGACTACATATGGAACCAGATAAACCGTTACAGCTTCTGCGATCATCCGCGGTTTGCCGGAAGCGTAAAGCATCTGTGCGGAAAAAAGCACGCGTCAAGCGAGTCCTTTGCCGTAACGGGCTATGCGATGCCGCCGGATATGATGCGCTGGGCAATGGAGCATCAGATAATGCGGGGAATAGATAAGTTCTTTTTAATGATATCGGAGCCGGAAACAAAAATGGAGCGGACAAAGCTTTCAACAGATGATCCGCAGAATAAGCTGTTCGGCAGAATGATAAACGAGAGGATCGCCGCGGTAAACAGGCTTGCGTCAGAGGGCAGACCGGCGGCGGAAATTGCGGTATATGTTCCTATGGAGGAGGTATATATACAGGCGCTCAAGGCGGGGCATCCGTGGATGACGAGCACCATGCCGCACATATGGGAGCAGATCGACAGTATTGCCGAAGCGCTGTGCTATATGCCGCGCGACTATGAATACATATGGGACGGCGCGATCGCATCAATGTCGGTTGCAAACGGCGGATTTGCCGCGCCGGGAGGTCAGAAGATAAACACCGTTATTATGCCGGGAGGAATAACTCTGCCGGAGCAGACCTGTAAAAAGCTTACCGAATTTATCCGAAGCGGCGGCGCGGTCATTACAGTGGGAAAGACTGTTGAGGGACTTAAAAACGGCGCATGGCTTGTAAGCTGTCCTGAGGCGTTAAAGGACATTATACGGCCTGAAATATTTACCGGCTGCGGCAGGGTGAGCCTTGCAAAGCGTGTTACGGCGCGCGGAGCCGTGTATTTTCTGCTTAACGAAGCCGATAAGGAGCAGTACGCCGTATGCGGAGGCAGAATGTTTGAATACAGCTTTGAAAGAGACGCCTTTGACATTTTTGTAAGGCCGGGAGAGCTGCGCTTTAAGCCGGGAGAGCTGAGGATATTCACAGCCGTAAGCGCGGGCGCGGTACCGTCCTTTGAGGAGCTTTCAAAAAAGGACTGTATCACGATAGACAACTGGACAATGCGTATGCCGAACGGCGGCGCAGCAGATATAGGAAGCACAATGCCGGACTGGCGGCGGTTTATAAGCCCTGTCTATTACGGCGGCATAAGCTTTGAGGCGGACTTTGAGCTGCCGCGCGGGTGTGATGTGTGTATTGATTTCGGAAGGATAAAATATGCGGCGGTGATAAGGCTTGACGGGGAGGAGCATAAGCTCCCGTTTTCTCCGTACAGACTGAATACAAGACTCCGGGCGGGAGCGCATCATATTGAAATGACAATATATAACACAGAGGCAAGCGGACTGATCGGCACGTCCGAGGCTGAGCGGCAGAGCCTTGCGCAGCATAAAATAAGACCCGGCTGCTATGAGCAGGACAGACAATATCTTGCGCCGGGCTTTGAGGATGCTGTAAAAATTTACATTATTTAAAGTGATTATGCCAAAAAATAAAGACAAAACAGTAAAAAAACTGTATTTAGGGAATATTGACCATTTTTTTAAGCGTTTTTTTGTCTAAGTTTTTTGAATACAAGATATTGAAATTTGTCTGCATTGTGGTATAATATATTGTAACATAATATGATTTAATTTCATAAGGAGGGAATTTTTATGAGATCAAAGAAATTGATTTCAGCAGCAGCGGCTTTGAGTATGGTTGTCTCATCGTTTGCGGGAATCGTTACCGCAAATGCTGAGGACACAGAGACGGTTTATAACTTCTCAAACCTTACAGAAGCAAGCTACAGCAAGACAGGAGCAAGCGTATTTGACGGCGCGCTTACTCTTTCGGGAACGGAAGATGCTAAGCCGACATCGGTAAATACAGCAATTACCACACCGAGCGGCAGCGTTGAAACTATTACCAGCGCATTGATAACCAAGCAGCTTACGGTTAAGCTTAACCTTAACGCGGGTGAAACCGTGGTCGAGTACTACTGCGGTTCGGACAGCGGAGCATCAAGCGGCAAGGCAATTGACGTTGTTATTAAGGACGCGGCAGGAAATGTAGTTGCGACCGAAACAAACGCGGAAAACAGCGGCGTTAAGCCTTATGTGATTTACTATACAGCCGAAACGGCAGGCGAGTATACCATAGCCGAAACAAGCACAGGCACAAACAGAACTATC
>JBJEFT010000331.1:0-1541 GCA_051874315.1 Candidatus Ornithomonoglobus sp. | reverse complement strand
AAGAAGCTTACGCAATACGGTCAGGCAACCGAAGCTATGTCAATGTTTTATCAGATGTCCGCTACAGGCAAGGTTTCCGCAGTTCAAAAAGCAGCTCAAAGGGCTTTACAGGCACAGCTTAATTTATTTTCCAAAGAATATCGTGATTATGCTAAGAAGCGTATAGATGATGCGGCGGAGCTTGACAACCGTGAACGCACAGCTGCTGAGAAAACGCTCATCGAAACAGATACTAATTTCCGTGAACGCTCCGCGGCGGTAAAGAGATGGGAAGCTCAGCTTCAGCAGGAGGCGGCAAAGCGTGCAGAACGCGAGGCGCGGATTGCTGAGCTCGAGGCAAAGAAGCAGGCGGCGGCTGAGGCGGCGGCGGAAAAGCGCAGAGCTGAGGAAGAAAAACACAGAAGGATTGCCAAGCTTTTTAATGAAGCCGAGATGAAAGCACGACAGCGTGAGCTTCAGCCGATGCTTGACCTTGAAAAAGAACTTTCCGATATTGGATTTACTCAGAATGAAATTGACTACATAAGCGGCATATATACCAACGCTGAAAACGCGAGAAAATATGCAATGCGGTTTGTGAATGAGGACGGAACCATTGAGAGGTCTGTCCTTGACAAATCGGTAAGACGTTATACCGGAGAACCGGCGCAGGCTGAAAGTGTTGCCGCAGGATCCGAAAGCGTTGTTTTTAAGCCGGAAAGCGTTTCTGATGAACCGGAAATTGTTATTGATAATACGGAGCTGACCGCGGCTGATGAGGAGCTTGGAGTTCTCAGGAATGCACAGTTAAACTCCGATCTTAAAATCAAGTCGCTTAAGAAAATGCTTAATGATTACCGGCGCAGGATTGACAATGATATAAGCAGCTATCTTAAGCTTAAGCAGGGCGGCGGAGATGCTGAGGATTTGAAAACACATGTTGACTCCGTTTATGATGAGCTGGGAATTGAGCATATCCAATCAGCGGACTTTGAATATTACAAAGAGCTGCTTAAAATGATTGAGGATATGGACGATGTATCGGAGCTGAAGGACGTTATAAAACGCAGCTCCAAAATGCGGCACACCGCTAAAAACGAAAAGGCTATCGACCGCAGGCTTGATAAGATGTTTTCTGACATTGAGCGGAATAACCGCTCTGAAATGGAATGGCGGCAGAAATATCTTGAAGAGCATCCCGATTACCGCTTTGACGATAAGACTCCCAACGGAAGGGATTACCTTAAATCCGGACTTGAAATGATGAAGGATATTGCAACGCAGCAGGTGTTCGGCGCGCTTGCCGATCTTGAAAAATCCACATTTGCGGACAAGGCGCATAAGAGTATGTTCATCGCGCAGCTGCTTAATTTCCGTACGATTGAGAAGAACGTGCTTTCAAACTATCTTTTCAATATGCTTGATGCAACCGCCAATAATGTCGGCTGGGTTCTTGAATGGATTGTTTCGGATTTTACCGGGTTTACCGGGCAACGGTCTATTGCTATGGAAAATCCTTTCTCCGGCTGGAGAAAAGGCTTTGAGCGCGCCAACATGGCAAC
>JBJEFT010000330.1:0-5706 GCA_051874315.1 Candidatus Ornithomonoglobus sp. | reverse complement strand
TCTGGCGTTCTTCCGATCGGGCTCTGGTCAATGTCTATTACCTTGTCCAGAGCCTCCGTTCCGAGAATTTCCTTATGCTGTCCCGGCTTTGTGTGCGCGCGGTTTAGGGTGTGGGCAAGGCTCTTGTACAGAATTTCATTTACAAGAGAGCTTTTGCCTGAACCGGAAACACCCGTTACGCAGGTGAATACGCCTGTCGGGAATTTTACGTTTATATTTTTCAGATTGTTTTCCTTTGCGCCCTTGACGGTTATCCAGCCTGTCGGCTTGCGGCGCTCTGCCGGCACCTCGATTTTCAGCTCGCCGCTGAGGTACTTGCCCGTAAGCGACCTCGGACACTTCATAAGCTCCTGCGCGGTGCCGGTCCCGACTATTTCGCCGCCGTTTATTCCCGCAGCCGGACCGACATCAACAATATAATCCGCCGCCATCATGGTATCGGTGTCATGCTCAACCACGATCACCGTGTTGCCTAAGTCGCGCAGATGCAGCAGGGTTCCGATAAGCCTTGTGTTATCTCTCTGGTGCAGTCCGATGCTCGGCTCGTCAAGAATATAGAGAACTCCCGTAAGACCGGAGCCTATCTGGGTCGCAAGCCGTATTCTCTGCGCCTCTCCGCCGGAGAGAGTTCCGGAGGAGCGGGAAAGGGTGAGGTATTCAAGACCGACATCAAGCAAAAACTGCAGACGCGCCTTGATTTCCTTTATGATCTGCTTTGCGATCATCATCTCGCGCTCGGTAAATTCAAGGTTGTTCACAAATTCCATTTCATCCCTGACGCTCATGCAGGTAAATTCATAGATGTTTTTTCCGCCTACCGTAACGGAAAGCATATCATCGTTAAGCCTTGCGCCGCGGCACTTGGGACAGCGTATATCGTTCATATAGCGGCCTATGTCAGATCTTGCGTACTCTGATGTAGGCTTGTCATAGCGGCGCTGGAGGTTCGTTATAACTCCCTCAAACGGCATCTCATAGGAGCCGCTGCCGTAGGAGCGGTTATATTTAAGCTTGAGCTTTTCCTCACCCGTGCCGTAGAGCAGAACGTCCTTTGCCTCCTCTGGTATATCCTTGTAGGGTGTGCTTATGTCAAAGCCGTAGGTGTCCGCTATCGCGTTGTAGTACATGTAGGCAACGCTTGACGGATCGTCATAGTTGTTCCAGCCGCTGCAGCGTATAGCGCCCTCTAAAATTCCGACGTCAGGGTTTACGACAACAAGGTCGGGGTCGATTTTAAGAAGAACTCCGAGACCGTCGCAGTTCGGACACGCGCCGAACGGGTTGTTGAAAGAGAACATTCTCGGCTCCGGCTCGGGCAGGCTGATGCCGCAGTCGTCGCAGGCATAGCTCTGTGAAAAACGCATTGTTTCGCCGCCCACGACCTCTACCATAACTATGTCGCCGCTGAGCTTGAAGGCGGTTTCGATCGAGTCGCCCAGACGCAGCTCAATATCCGGCTTTACCGCAAGACGGTCAATAACTATTTCTATATTGTGCTTGAAGGTCTTTTTAAGCGTAGGCGGCTCGTTCACATCATACATTTCACCGTCAACTCTCATGCGCACATAGCCGCTCTTTTTCGCGGATTCAAAAATGTTCTTATGCTCGCCCTTTTTCGCGGTGACCACAGGCGCGAGGATCTGTATTCTCGAACGCTCCGGCAGCTCCATTATGCGGTCAACGATCTGGTCAACCGTCTGCCGCTTTACTTCCTTGCCGCATTTCGGACAGTGGGGAATACCGATACGCGCGTAAAGCAGACGGAGATAGTCGTAAATCTCCGTTACGGTCCCCACGGTTGAACGCGGGTTCTTTGAGGTGGTTTTCTGGTCGATACTGATTGCCGGTGAAAGTCCCTCGATATAGTCCACATCAGGCTTGTCCATCTGCCCCAAAAACATTCTCGCATAGGAGGAAAGCGACTCAACGTATCGTCTTTGTCCCTCCGCGTATATCGTGTCGAACGCAAGCGAGCTTTTGCCCGATCCTGACAGTCCTGTAAGGACCACCAGCTTGTCCCTCGGTATATTTATGGAAATGTTTTTTAAATTGTGCACGCGCGCGCCCTGAATTTTAATTTCTCCGTTTAACATTGCTGTATTCCTCTTTAATTCAAATAGTATGATTGAGTATCCGATTTCCTTTGTATTATTGAGCTTTTTTCGTCAATTATCCGCTGAACATCCGCGCACATCGCGCTTTCAAAAAGCATCTGCACAAACGGATCGGCGGCGTAGACCGCTCTTGCGGTGCTTGTTATCTCAAGCCTGTCTGTTTCGGAAAATGCCCGTATATCAACAATTTCACATTTCAGCCCGAGAGTTTCAAACACAACGCGCTCCGCCTCGTCAAAATCCTCCTGAGGCGCGTTGGAATCGCTGAAGCATATAAATTCCGTGACCTCCTCCTCATACATATACAGTATGGGGGTCAGGATCCTTTCCGTTATAATATCCACGGCTGTTTTTAATTCTGTTTCATTTATCATAAATCAAATTCCTTTTCAATTCGTCTTATCTGATCGCGGTATTCCGCAGCCTTCTCAAATTCAAGCTTCTCCGCGGCGTCAAGCATAAGCTTTTCAAGCTCTGCGATCTGCTTCTTAAAGTCGATAGCCGCGCTCTTGCCGCTCTGCTCCTCAACCGCCTGCATAGGCTCGAGAATTTCGCGTATATCCTTACGGATAGTTGTCGGCACAATGCCGTGCTCCTCGTTGAATTTCATCTGCAGCTGGCGTCTGCGGCGTGTCTCGCTTATTGCGCGGCTCATTGAGCCGGTTATTGTGTCGCCGTACATTATGACCCGTCCGTCAGCGTTGCGCGCGGCGCGGCCTATCGTCTGTATCAGCGACATCTCGCTTCGCAGAAAGCCCTCCTTATCCGCGTCAAGTATAGCCACAAGCGCTACCTCGGGAATATCAAGTCCCTCACGCAGCAGGTTGATCCCGACAAGAACGTCATAGACGCCTATGCGCAGGTCTTTTATGATCTCGGTACGCTCAATTGTCTTTATCTCGGAGTGCATATATGTCACCTTGATGCCGATTTCCTTGAGATAATCGGTCAGGTCCTCCGCCATCTTCTTTGTAAGCGTTGTTACAAGCGTCCGGTATCCCTTTTCGGTCACCTTCTGAATTTCCCCGATAAGATCGTCGATCTGGTGTTCTGTGGGACGTACCTCAACACATGGGTCAAGCAGTCCGGTAGGTCTTATTACCTGCTCGGCGACAACCGTTGAATGCTCTTTTTCGTAATCGGCGGGCGTGGCGCTTGTGAAAATCACCTGATTAAGATGCTGTTCAAACTCCGGGAACTTCAGCGGACGGTTGTCCAGCGCGCTCGGCAGACGGAACCCGTAGCGGATAAGCGTTTCTTTTCTGGCGCGGTCTCCGTTATACATTCCGCGCACCTGAGGAAGAGTCTGGTGCGACTCGTCTATTATCATGAGGTAGTCCTCAGGCATATAGTCAAGCAGGGTGAACGGCGCTGAGCCTGCCGCTCTTCCGCTTATGTGGCGGGAATAGTTTTCGATGCCCTGGCAAAAACCGATTTCCTGCATCATTTCAAGGTCATAGCGGGTGCGCTGCTCGATACGCTGCGCCTCGATAAGCAGGTCTTTTTCCTTAAAATATTTGACCTGCTCCTCCATTTCCTCCTCGATCGCCGCCATTGCCATCGCCATTTTCTCCGGCGTTGTGACATAATGCGACGCCGGCATTATGACCGCATGGCGGTATATTCCTATAATTTCGCCGGTTACCACATTTATTTCCGATATTCTGTCTATCTCGTCACCGAAAAATTCAACGCGGATAGCGTTTTCACCGTTATTTGACGGGAATATCTCCACAACATCGCCGCGCACACGGAATTTGTTACGGACAAAGTTGATGTCGTTGCGCTCATACTGCATCTCAACAAGCTTTCTGAGCATCTCGTCACGGTCCTTTTCCATGCCCACGCGGAGCGAGAGCATCATGTTCTTGTAATCGTCCGGGTCACCGAGACCGTAAATACAGGATACGCTCGATACGATAAGAACATCCTTTCGCTCAAGAAGCGCGAAGGTTGCGCTGTGGCGGAGCTTATCGAGGTTATCGTTTGTCATCGCGTCCTTTTCTATATATGTGTCTGTCTGCGGCAGATATGCCTCAGGCTGATAATAGTCATAGTACGATACGAAAAATTCAACGCAGTTGTTGGGGAAGAATTCCTTGAACTCGCTGCAGAGCTGCGCGGCAAGCGTCTTGTTGTGCGCAAGGACTATTGTGGGCTTGTTCACGGCGGCAATGATATTTGCCATTGTAAAGGTTTTTCCCGAGCCTGTTACGCCCAGAAGCGTCTGGAACTTTTCGCCGCGGTTCAGCCCGTCCACAAGCTTTGCGATAGCCTGCGGCTGATCACCTGACGGCTTGAAGTCCGAAACCAGCTCGAATTTATCCATATTCCGCACCTCCTGATGCTCTCTTGAATTTATTTTATATTATTATAACCCACAAACATATGTTTGTCAATAGAGAAATGTGAACAGAAATTACCGCGAAACAGAAGCTTTATATAAATCATGTCCGTTAAATCTGCTTGACAAGCATATAACGCAATGATATAATGATACAAATAATGAATTTGCAGGGAGGCTACAATATGCTTACAATAGGCTGTCATCTGTCCTCGTCAAAGGGTTATCTTGCAATGGCTGAGACCGCCGTTTCAATCGGCGCGGACACGTTTCAGTTTTTTACGAGAAATCCGCGAGGCGGAAGGGCTAAGGCTATAGATGAAAATGATATAAAAGAATTTCATGAGTATGCCGCCAAAAACGGCATAACAAAAATACTTGCCCATGCTCCGTATACCCTAAACGCCTGCTCGGCAGACGAGAGAACGCGGGAGTTTGCTTTAAATACTATGATCGATGATTTAAAGCGTATGGAATATACACCGGGTCAGATGTACAATTTCCATCCGGGCAGCCATGTGAAGCAGGGTGTGGAAATCGGTACAGAGCTTATTGCAGAGCAGCTCAATAAGGTTCTTTATCCGGAAATGACAACAACCGTGCTGCTTGAAACCATGGCGGGTAAGGGCAGCGAGATAGGCCGCAGCTTTGAGGAGCTCCGCGCGATAATAGACAGGGTGGAGTTTAATGAAAAGCTGGGAGTATGCTTTGACACCTGCCATGTTTATGACGGCGGCTATGATATTGTAAATAGCCTCGACGGAGTTCTTGAGGAGTTTGACCGGATTATCGGCATTGAAAGACTTAAAGCGGTTCATATAAACGACAGCAAAAATTCCATTGGCTCCCACAAGGACCGACACGAAAGAATAGGCAAGGGGTTCATAGGAACAGAGGCTTTTGAGAGAATTATAAATCATCCGTATCTTAAAGGGCTGCCGTTCTATCTTGAAACGCCCAACGAGCTTGACGGCTATGCGGAGGAAATTGAACTGCTTAAAGGATTATACAAAAGATGATGAAGTATGTATTTGACAGGGAAAGAAATCATAAATTTTATGAGACCTATGAGGATTTATGCTCATGCAGCAGCTGCAGAAATTTTTATAAGGCAATATATGACTGTTCATCTGAACTGAAAAATTTTCTGGAGCAGTTCGGGATAATTCCGGATAAGCCGATTGAAGCTGTTGATTTAACGTTCTCCGGGGCAAGGGAACGGGTATATGAGGTATATTATGCGGTATG
>JBJEFT010000329.1:0-5744 GCA_051874315.1 Candidatus Ornithomonoglobus sp. | reverse complement strand
AACGGCAGATGGAACGCTAAAATTGAAGTGCGCATATGTAACTTATCTGAAAATACTGTGCAGGCCGGTATAAGATGTATGCTCGGTAGCCACGGAATGAGCGATATTATTGAGCTGGGAGGAAACTGCGAGGCGGTTGCCGTGCTTGACCGGGAGTTTGATGACGTAAAAGCATGGTCATGCATACAGCCGAAGCTGTATATGCTTAGCACTGTTCTCACATTAAACGGCAAGGAATCCGATGATTTGATTGAGCGCGTAGGCTTCAGAACCGTAGAGGTGAAGGACACTAAAATTTATTTAAACGGAGAGCCGATTTATCTGAAGGGCTTTAACCGCCACGAGGATTACGCAGTTGATGGCTGCGCCGTTACCTTGCAGCATATGGTGCAGGATATGGACATGATGCAGGATATGAACGCAAATGCGGTAAGAACCTGTCACTACCCTAATGACGAGCGTTTTCTTGATTTGTGTGATGAACGCGGAATTTTTGTTTGGGAAGAGAATCACGCAAGAGGACTTAAGCTACCGGATATGCAGAACCCGAATTTTGAACAGCAGTGCGAGGATTGCATAAGAGAGATGATAGAAAACCATTATAACGATCCGTCTATCGTGATATGGGGCATTTTGAATGAATGTGCCGCAGAAACGGAGGAGGGCAGAAGAATGTATAAAAAGCAGTACGAGCAGATTAAGAGTATGGATTTATCTCGTCCGACAACCTCTGCAACCTGCCGCCATTTTACGGATATATGCCTTGATTTGGAGGATGTGGTTTCGTTTAATATGTATTCGGGCTGGTACACGGAAAACCCAATTAACGAAAGAAACAATCGGGAGATTGACTGGATAAGAAAAAGCGGCGGCGACAATAAACCGATTATTGTATCAGAGCTTGGCGCGGCGGCAATTTACGGCTATCGTGACCGTTCGCGCTGTAAGTGGAGCGAGGAAAGACAGGCGGATCTGATCCGTGATAATCTTGAGGTTTATATGAATGACGACAGAATTTGCGGCGTTTTTATATGGCAGTTTGCCGACTGCCGTGTAACCGAGGAAGGCGGATGGTTTTCCACACGCGCAAGATGCCATAACAACAAGGGTGTTGTTGACGAATACCGCCGTCCGAAAATGGCGTATGATACAGTAAAGGAAATGTTTAAGAAATACGGAGGCGTTTGATTATGAAAAGAATTATTTCAGCCATAACCGCAGCAGCGTTGCTATATTCATCTCTCTTTACCTTTGCTTCTGCGGAGGTGGATGCTTCAAATCCCGGAACGGTTTCCACGGCCGTTTCGGGATATGTGAGCAGCACAGCCGGAGATATAGAATTAGCTTCAAAAGTAAAGACACCGGATATATATGTTGACGCAGAGAACGACTACGCAGGCGTTATCCGCGCGGCGGGCGATTTGAAGTCTGATATTAAAGCGGTTACAGATGTGACGGCGAATATCACAGACAATGCAGACAGTGCAGAGCTTATTATAGGAACAATAGGAAAATCAGATGCGATAGATGCGCTCATAGCAAACGGCACTCTTGATGTTTCCGAAATCGAAAATCAATGGGAAGCATTTACCGTGCAGAATGTTGACGGCACTCTTGTTATAGCGGGAGCGGATAAGCGCGGAACAATTTACGGCATATATGATCTTTCCGAGAAAATGGGTGTTTCGCCGTGGGAATGGTGGGCGGACGTAGTGCCGGCACACTCTGACGCATTGTATGTTACACTTCCCGAAAACGGATACACCGAGAGTTCGTCAAGCGTTAAATACAGAGGCATATTTTTAAATCAGGAATATAATTTGTGGAATTGGGCTAAATCTCTTGACGGCGATATCGGAATAGATACCGAAACCTATAAAAAGGTATTTGAGCTGCTTTTAAGATTAAAGGCAAATTATATGTGGCCCGCAATGCACGAATATACTCAGGCGTTTAATGTAAAGCCCGAAAATGCAAGAATTGCTGACGAATACGGCATTGTTATGGGTACTTCACACTGTGAAATGCTCCTGCGCAACAATATGGGCGAGCTTTTGGAATTTCAACAGCGTTGGATAGCAGAAAACCCCGATAAAAAGCTGTATATGTTTAATGACAACAGTTTAAATGCGGAGGTTGCTTATGATTACACAGATGTTGACAAGGATGGAAATCCCGTTTGCAACAAGGAGTTTATCGAGGACTATTGGCGCGAGCGTGTAAGAGCGAATAAAGATTATGAGAGCAATTTCACAATCGGTATGCGAGGTGTGCACGACGGTGCGTGGAATCCCGTAAATGCAAAAACCGATGAGGAAAAAATTGCGCTTTTAGAGGAAATCATAGCAAAACAGCGCGAAATCCTTTCCGAGGAAATCGGAAAGCCTGCCGAGGAAATACCGCAGACCTTTATTCCTTATAAGGAAATCGCGGATTTATACAACAAAGGACTTGAAGTTCCGGATGATGTTACTATAATGTTCACCAACGACAATTACGGTCACGTCCGCCAGTGTATGACAAGTGCGGAGCAGACCCGAAGCGGCGGCGGAGGTATGTATTATCACGTCAGCTATTACGGCAGACCGTCAAGTGTTATCTGGAACGGCGGAACACAGCTTGGCCTTATCAAGGAGGAAATGACAAAGGCCTATGACAGCGGTGCAGATACCGTCTGGATTTTAAATGTCGGTCCGCTTAAGGGCTTTGAAAATCAGACGGAGTATTTCCTTGACTTAGGCAGAAATATTGATAAGATACGAAATACAAGCGTTAAAGCTTACGTTAAGGACAACGCAAAGCGTTATTTTAGCTTTAATGATGAAGAAGCCCGTGAATATGCGGATATTCAGTGCGAATTTCTCGAATTGGCAAACTCGCGCCGGCCTGATTTTATGACGCAGGGAGTGTATTCGATTACAAGCTGCGGTGATGAGGGACAAATCGTTTTAGATAGATATGACAGCTTGTTAAAACGCAGTGAAGCACTGTATAATTCACTTCCTCAGGATAAACAGCCGTCCTTTTATGAATTGCAGTTATACGCTGTGAAGTCGGCAAACAATATTGTACAGACCTTTATAAATGCAGACAAGGCGTCTTTGTATAAGGAGCAGGGACGCGGGGCAAATGTAAATAAATACTCAGAAAAGTCAAAATCAGCGTGGGCGAAAATAACAGAAGATATGAACGAGTACAATACAATGCTCGGCGGTAAATGGAATAACATCGTAAATCCGTTCCAAAAGGTAGAAAGCGGATCATGGGATATAATGCGGAACTGGAAAAAAGACAGCAGTACCGCCGTGTCGGAAACAGTAGCCACACTTCCGTATACCGATATGGGAATAGCAGTCGAAAATCAGCAGGATATAAACACCGCGCCTGTTCTTGAGTTTTCAGGATATACAAAGGATTTTCGTTTTGTTGATATTTTCAACTGCGGAACGCGCTCATTTGATTGGAAAATAACATCGGACAAGGATTGGGTTATATTTAATAAAACAAACGGAACGGTGTATGACGATGACAGAATATATGCAGGAATTGACTGGGATAAAGCGCCGGACGGGAAAAGCGCGGCTGAAATTACGGTTACGCGTTATATAGGAGAAAATGCCGTACAATCAAAAACAATAGATGTTAAGGTAAATAACGATATAAAGGAGCTGCCCGAAAAAACATATGCCGAAGCGAACGGCTATGTTTCAATTGAAGCGGAGCATTTTACCGCAAGTGTCGAAAACGGCAGCTATAGATGGCAGGAGCAGGACGATTTCGGAAGAAGCGGAACAAGCATGAAGCTTATGCCCGATGCTGCGGACAGTATTTCAGATAACAGCGCATATCTTGAATATGATGTTAATTTTGAAAGCACGGGCACATTTAATGTTGACGTATATCGTATGCCGACGCTTAACGAAAGAGGCTCGGTAAATTTTGCATTAGGCATTGACGAAGCAGCCCCGACACTTTTAGAGGGAAACAATACCTATTACAACAATTCATCGGGAACGGATAAATGGGGAAAAAGCATTTTAAACAATGTTGAAGTACTTACCGCAGAAGTCAGCATATCGGAAAAAGGTATTCACAAAATCAGGCTTTACGGTGTTGACACGGGAGTGGTTATAGACAAAATTGTAATAACAACAGGCGAAAAGCATGACTCATTTTACGGAGCGCCCGAAAGCTATAATACAACCTACAATAACGGCGGGACTGTGACAGCGGGAGTAGTAACGGGCGATGCTCCCAAGCTTATCACGGGGAAGAACGTCCAAGGCGTAGGTATCATTGCCGTTTATAAAAATGACGGAACTCTTTCCTCGATTCAGACATCGGAAAATTATTCTGACGGAGCTTATACATTCGATAAGGCGGTAAACCCGGCAGACGGCGAAGCCGTTAAGGGTATGGTATGGTCATCGCTTGAAGATATGAAACCCGTAAGCGGTGTATACGGATCGGCGGAAACAGGCGGAAATGCGGCAGTTATGCCCGAACCGGACACTCCGTCAACGGAAATAACGGGAGAAATAACAGCGCTGTTTGAACCTAAGCTGTACATATCCGAAATGAATATTGCAGGCGATACAGTTACAGACATTGGCGTTATTAAAACGGACAGTATTACAAACGCGTTGATAACTGTCGCGGCATATGACGCTGACGGTATAATGCTTGATGAAAATACAATTACGCAAGATTTTTCAACCGCTGAGATAAACGAAAAAGTAAGCGTGCCGACAGCGTTTGATATTCCCGCGTCGGCAGCCGAATTGCAGACTATAATTTATGACAGCAGGGAAAATCTGAATGCTCTATCCCCCTCATACACGCTTGATACTGATACCATATCGCTTATGGCGTTATATGACGGCGGAGTAATACAGATAAAATCAAGTCTTGATAATTGGGGCGGTAAAGAAGCAATATGCCGTATAAGCGACGCGGAGACCGACGAAACAGTTTATATCAGACAGGAAACCGTTAAGGAAGACACATTCAAGAATATAAAAACAGGCGGACTGGACGGCATATATGATGTAAATATCGGCGTATCGGGCGAAGGGCTTGTTATAAGCGAAAAGGCATATACGGCGCAGAATATCACAACCGATACCCCTGAAGCAAGCAGCATGCTTTACACATGGGATTTTGCGGAAGAAGCGCAGGTTGGAACAAGCGGAAGTGATCTGCCTGTTGTAAGCGGCAATGCCGTATATGACAGTGAAAATCAGGCAATAAAGATGACTTCAACCGATAAAACGGGCGGTACTGTGAATATCTCCTTTGACGAGCCTGTAAAAGCAGCGCAGGGACAGAAAATTACCGTGGTATCAAAAATCGCATACGGCAGACAAAGCGGAAAATACATGGATTATGCTATTACGGATTCAAGCGGAAAGGAGCTTGTAAAATCACATATCAATATGTATTCGTCAAGCGCGGCTCAGTCGCTTCAGATAGGGGGCGCCGAGCAGCTTGAAAGCGGACTGCCGGCGGGAATTGCCGAAACGAAAATCAAGAATAACAGCGGAATAATGAACGGCTATTCCACCTTCAGCGTAACACTTGATCCGGACACGAATACAATTACTCTTGTCGTTTCAAACGCGGAGGGAGAAAGCGCGTTTACGGGAAAATTCCCCGAAGGCTCAAGCTGTGATTTGGGAGCATTGAGCTTTTCAACGACTCATACCTATGCTTCGAGAAGCTGCTATGTGGACGATATTTCCGTG
>JBJEFT010000328.1:0-5756 GCA_051874315.1 Candidatus Ornithomonoglobus sp. | reverse complement strand
CGGTTCAAATACTCCGTTGATTAATTTACCGTACTGCATATCAATTCACCTCCTCGCCCGGCTTGTCTGCGTAATATTTGGCTGTTATTGTCATCTTCTGAACCATTCTCTCCTCTCCAACATAGTCTTAGTGATGTTATGCAATTATACAGCATTGTCAACAATCCATCTAAGCATCTTAGGCACGAAATATCTATACCCATCTGCCGTGGGATGTATTTTATCTACTGCTCCCGTTGAAGTTGTGAGTGATATATAATTCGTATAGTTATATTCGTTTATACCTGAATTTTCCCAAAGGCTGTAAAACGGTAACGAATTACGCTGAGCCACTTCCTGCTGTGCTTTCACTAAATTGTGAAGATTTCCATTTACTCCATATCCATTTTCGTCTTGGAAATGTTTTAACGAACCTATTATCAGAATTTTTGAGGACGGGAAATTCGTCTGAAGTTTATTAATGCAATAATTCATACCGCCTGACTGGGTTGCTAACTTTGTTATGTCAAAGCTGTCTGCGGAGATATAGTCCGTTGAGTCGCCGGGCAGCACACTCCATAAATCATTGGTGCTTGACCAGAGTACGAATATATCTGCACTCTTGCCGCTCGAAATAAAATCATCAACCTGTTTCGGCATTCCTCCCATAGTAGCAACCCCATCTGATATAGTGGTGAGATTTGCGTACCCGTCTCCGTATACGGAATAAAAACCATACGCAGCCCCTGTCATTTTATATATTAACTCACTGCTAACACCGTAATCATTCATGTACTTACATACCGACCCGCCAAAAAAGGCTATCGTTTTGTTTGATAATGGATATATAACGTTGCCTATATATTCATTAATTTCATTCGGAATATGAAGTGTACATTTTGATGCACCAGTAGGATCAACCGTAGCTCGCATATATTTCGCCCCTTCAGGTACTTCAATACCACTTACAGTTACACTTTCGGATGCCTTAGTATATTTTAGCGCCTGTATTAAATCCTTATCGCTATCATAGAAAGCCGCATATGTATAATTTGCAGCAGATATAGCTATTGCATTAATAATATCAACTGTAGCAGCTCCTGATATATCAATGTAGTCACTACACTTTCTACCTGTTGAGGCTGCGACTGAACCGTCCGAGTTGAGATAGCCGGATGTTGTTGGATTCGTTGACATCGTTTTAGATGTCGGAGTCCCTAATTGTTCTAAGACCGCTTCTGCGTCGTTCATTCTGGCTGACAAGACTCCAACGTCTGTGTCGGCAATCATACCCTTTATTTTGGTATCTGCCGCCTCGCGTGCCGCCTCTTCCGCCGCTATTGCGTTTTCTACGGCAGTGAGGCGCGCATCTGAATTTGCTCCGCCTCCTGTATTTGAAGTAAACTCCATTATCCACACCTCACAATCACTATGCTGCCGCTGTTTTCAGCCTTGATATATACTTTATAGAACGACATACTGATATTGTTCGCCGCTCCGCCTGCCTGAAGCTCAAGGAATGACCCTGCTGTCCCTGTGTCGTCATCTGCAAACTCCGGGTCAGTGCTTATAAAAATATTGCCGTCGGTATTGTTCGCTATGCTCACCTTAGGCGGTACGGTATACTCTATCTCATACACCTCTCCCGCCGTTGCGTGGACCGTTAAAAATCTCTGTCCTTTTATTGTTGTCATATTGTTCCCTCCGTTTCTGTTACAATATTACTTTCCGGTGTTGCAAACTCTATCCAGCCCCTTATATTCGGATAACTTGAATTGGTATAATTACTCGGTATCAAAAAACCATCAACAGAAAGAGCACAAAGATAACGATTTTGATTTCCCGGATTGTACAGTACCGCAAATCCTGCAATTTCTTTAACTGCTGTATTATCACTAACAATTCCGCTTGATTCCAGCATATATAAATGACCTATGGACGGGTCTCCGGTTATTGCTCCGTATTGGCTTGTTTCCTCATCAAATGCCCATCTCCAAATTGGTGTGCCATCTATCCATGTTCCGACTCTCTGCGGTGTTGTCGAATACTGCTGTAAACCTGTTGATGTGCCTGCTGATGCTATTGCATCAATTTTGTTGTCAATCACCTGCGCTGAGTATGTATCGGTGTCATAGGCATCTGAATCTGAGCCAAATTCCGTATCTGCGCTGCTGTGAATTGTATTGCTGTGATTTACAAGCATCCACGGAGACGGAACCCATACATCGTTATTAACATCCCTTGCGAGGTATCTCCAATATATCTGCATGGGGTGCGCATCATATGTCGGGCTGTCATATGTATCTCTTTCCCCACAGAACAATATCTGTATTATGTCGCCGTCAGAATCGGATACAAGAAGTATTCCGGCAGGCGCCGTTATGTTCTTTGTTGTCTTGTAGGTATTATTCTCTGTAACCTGTATTGTTGCTCCGCCCAGATACTGATAAATTCCCGATTCATATATGCCGTCCGCGGTCGTTACGTTTGTATCGCCGATTATTACTCTCGTTTTCAGCGTTGCGGCAAGCTTTTCAAGCGTAATGCTGCCATCGGCTATTGTACGGACATCTACGGCGCCGCTTACAAGATTATCATTTGTTACCGATTCACTGCAGAGCTTTGCATTTGTTACGGCCCCGTCAGCAAGATTATATGTATCAACTGCAAGGTCAGCGAGTTTCGCGTTTGTTACCGCCTTGTCCGCTATCTTTGCCGTTGTTACAGCTCCGGTGGCAAGCTCCGTTGTTGTAACCGCACCGCCTCTGATTTTTTCTGTTGTCACGGCTTCATCGGTAAGCTTTGGCGCCGTTATTGCGCCGGCGGCTATCTTGTCCTCATTCACAGCTCCAGTGGCAAGCTTTGCGGCCGTTACTGCCCCGTCTAAGATTTTTCCAGTCTGTACGGCTCCAGTGGCAAGCTTTGTCGTTGTCACGCTGTCGTCCGCAAGCTTTTCCGCTGTAACCGCTCCGTCCGCTATCTTTGCCGTTGTTACGCTGCCGTCAAGTATAGCGCGTGCATCAACAGCGCCGTTTGATATATGGTTATTATTTATCGCTCCCTGCGCGATCTTTATGGTGTTTACACAATAATCCGCAAGCTTTTCGTTTGTGACGCTTCCGTTAGGGTGGTCAAGCACCGCCGCAGTCCTGTGGGCGCTTACCTCCGTTTTTGCGGCTGCGTCCGCGTACTCCTTCGCGTTTGCAAGCACATCACGGTCCGCTCCCTCAAGCGCCGCGACATGGTTCTCGACCGTGTCCGAAAGGCTGTCATTTAACCGCTTTGCATATGCGGCAGCCCAGTTACGCTGTAAATCATCTTCGTAGACTGCGCCATGATTTGTTATTTCGCTCATTGCTTCCTCCTTACTTTATTCCTGCCGCTGTGCGCCTGAACAGGTTTTCAAAGTCAATATCGTTCATGTATTTGGTATAATCGCCTTCGGATCTCCACGGTACTACAGACTGTCCGCTGCTGTCAACGTACCCATTTCCATTATAGTTAAGCCCATAATGTGACAGAAAAGCCTGTGCTTCCGGGGTATTCGGGTATGCACCGAATTTATAACTGCCGTCATAGATATTATTTATCTGCGAGCCTTCGTTTGCCAGTATCATGCTCCGAAGCTGCTGTTCATTATACGGCGCTGCCCAC
This sequence comes from Candidatus Ornithomonoglobus sp., assembly GCA_051874315.1. Classification (GTDB taxonomy): domain Bacteria; phylum Bacillota; class Clostridia; order UBA1381; family UBA1381; genus Ornithomonoglobus. Next base: position 2,123 of record JBJEFT010000328.1, on the reverse strand, counting down.
TCGTTTGCGATTCGCTGCGCTTCATTACTGTACTGCTGCCCCTGTGTCTGGGCATTCATCTGTGCCAATGCCGCCGCGAGCTCCTGTTCGCTCATGCCGAGCTGACGCTCTGCCATGCCGAGCTGACGCTCTGCCATGTTGTTCTCTCGTATCTGCTGCTGCACATTGTCGTAATAGCTCTGATTGTATCTCGCATCGTCCCTTGTGTCGACGTACTGCTGATACAGCTTGCTGTATGCGTCATTACCTACTGACATAGCGTCACTGAGGTTGCCGCGCAGACGGTCTGTTTCACCCTGATAGCGGGTGTATGCGTCGGCTGCAAGTGTTGGGATAATGTCATCAAGCTGTTTCATATTGTTATAATACGCTGCCAGCGCTTCGGCACCGACCGCTCCGGTTGTCCCTCCGGCATAGCTGTTGTTATTGTTCAGAACTGCCCGCAATGCGTCCTCAGCATTCCTTGTGTACTGCTCCTTGTACGCCTGATACACAACGTCGTCCTCAGGGTTATAACTGAACGCTTCACGGTTTAACAATTTATCAAGCGCTGCGCTGTACATATTTCCGTATTTGCTGTCGTAGCGGCTGTTGACCTGCTGCGGCGTGAGCTGACCTGTAGCGGAATTGTACTGACTGATGAGATTATCCAGTGTTGAACGGTGGATATAGGCGGTTCCGTCATCGGATATGTACTCCGGTTTTAATACCGTTCCGTTTATGTTTACCGTCTTTGTTGCGTCATCCCAGTCTACGCTCATGCCGTTGGCATTGTTATTAATATACTGCCGCACCGCTGTCAGTCCGTCAGCCCCGGCAATTTTAACACTGCCTGCACCGTTCGGAGTGACGACGGAGGATGACGGCTGCGGATTGTTATATACAACATCACCCTGCCCGGTTAATACGGTATTGCCGGATTGTACACTGTAGCCGGAGTTCAGTGTTGACCTTGCGTTGCCGTTCAGCGTTTCGGGCTGACCTGAAGCAGGAGCGTTTTCATATACGACATCACCCGGACCGCTCAAATTTGTGCCGCCGTACTGTACTGTTGTTCCTGCGTTTTTTATCGCGCTGACGGTCGGGTTCATCGGAGATACACTGCCGCGCGGCTTTGTCATTACATTACCGCCGCTTGCTCCGACAGCTCCACTGCCGCCCGGAGCGCCCTCGGACAATACTGACGGCATGGCGATATTCTGCCGCTGCTGCGTGCTGCTTGTTTTGGAAGTTGTCCCCGTTATCGGGGTTGCTATACTTGCCATTGTTTTCTCCTTTCTTATTCAAGAGGGTTCCAACTGCGCGTTATAAGCGGCTTCGGCTCCTCCGGCTTTATCGGATTTGCCATGAAGAAATACCGCATTGCATCGTAATCGTGATCCTCAAGCGTTGTGTCTATGTCCTCAACGTGGTTTTCGTCATAGACTAAATTCGGGATCGTTCTTATGAAGGGCTTGCATGTATTAAACACATACATCATCGGTATACCGTTTTTGTCAAATGCCATTCTGTAGTGACACTGCATTTTGCCACTCAGACGGTCATTCTTGCCCTTATCAAAGTATATCCCTTCTTCTTCGAACATTGTTATAATCGTTCCATCCTTACCCCTGGACTGATCCCAGATCGCAGGGTCGGCTATGCCGTATATTGTGTTTCCCTTTTCAAGTTGTTCTTCTATCTGACGTATCTTCTTTGCTATCTCTCTCGGCTGTTCCTTTGTTCCGGTGTTCGGCGTGTCGGTGCAGCCGTACAGCTGACGGTACAAATACGCCCGCCCGTCATAGTCTACAGCCCACCACTGTACAGCATACGGCTTTGAATATCCAAAGTCGAACGTGCGATACCGCTTCCATCCGCGCGGAATAAGGAAGGGGTCTATTACATGCGTATTTATCCGAGTTTTGTAGCCCTCAGGGTTGTTTCTCCACTCGGTAAATACCTGACCCTCGTAACTGTCCCAATCACCGTACAGAAGCGCCTTGCGCCTTGCTTCCGGCAGCATAGCGAGGTTTGACAGGTAGTTCGGGTCGTTTTCAAGCAGCGCTTTATTGTCAAACACACTCGAGGGAATGAATACTCTTGTACGCTCCGCCTCTATAACACTGCCGTCCGGGGCGGTT
>JBJEFT010000327.1:0-1558 GCA_051874315.1 Candidatus Ornithomonoglobus sp. | reverse complement strand
CCGATTTATTCGCCGAAATTCTGATAACCAGACCGTCGGTGTCCGCGTTTTCATTCACCGCCGCGGTGTCCGCCGGGGCAGTGTCGCCGCTCTGTGTTCCGCAGCCCGCAAATAAACCTATACCCAGTACCGCTGTTCCTATTAACGCAATAAGTCTGTTCTTTTTCATGACTACCATTTCCTTATAAATTATTCTTTATCTCTTCCACCTTATCCAGACGCTCCCACGGCAGGTCTATATCGGTTCTTCCGAAGTGTCCGTATGCCGCTGTCTGCTTGTATATCGGTCTGCGAAGGTCAAGCTCGCTGATTATCGCCGCAGGTCTTAAATCGAATACCTTTTCGATTATTTCAACTATCTTTTCCTCTGGTACGGTTCCTGTGCCGAAGGTGTCAACGGCGATAGACACCGGTCTTGCCACGCCTATTGCATATGCAAGCTCAATCTCTGCCTTCTTTGCCAGACCTGCCGCAACGATGTTCTTTGCTACCCATCTTGCCGCATATGCCGCTGAACGGTCCACCTTGGTCGGATCCTTTCCCGAGAACGCGCCGCCGCCGTGTCTGCCTGTTCCGCCGTAGGTATCTACTATGATTTTTCTTCCCGTAAGTCCGGCATCACCCTGCGGTCCTCCTATAACGAATCTGCCTGTCGGATTTACAAAATAAATCGTGTTGTCATCAAGCAGCTCGTTCGGAAGCACGGCCTTTATGACATGCTCTATAATATCCTTTCTTATCTGCTCCAGTGTAACCTCCTCAGCGTGCTGAGTTGATATTACAACAGTATGTATTCTCTTAACATTATTGTCATCGTCAAATTCAACCGTTACCTGTGATTTGCCGTCAGGTCTCAGATACGGAAGTGTTCCGTTCTTTCTTACCTCTGCAAGGCGGCGTGTAAGCCTGTGTGCAAATGAAATTGCCGGCGGAAGGTATTCAGGTGTTTCATCGGTAGCATATCCGAATATGATACCCTGATCTCCCGCGCCTGTGCCGAAGTCCTCGGTTACGCCCTCCTGCTTTGATTCATATGCCTTGTCAACTCCCAGAGCGATGTCTGCGGACTGCTCGTCAAGTGATGTAAGAACCGCGATCGAATCAGCATCAAATCCGCCCGCATTCTTTGTATATCCAATTTCTCTTATTGTATCGCGCGCGATTTTTGCGATGTCAACATACGCGTTTGTTGTGATTTCACCTACAACCAGCGCCAGTCCCGTTGCAACCGTGGTTTCAGCCGCAACTCTTGAATACGGATCCTTTTCGATCAGCGCGTCAAGGATGGCGTCTGAAATCTGATCCGCGATCTTGTCGGGATGTCCCTCTGTTACTGATTCTGATGTGAATAATCTGCTCATTTTTATTTCCTCCGTTTGCTTTTGCTTTTTTAATATAGTAGAATTATAATCTTATCGGGCGATTTTGTCAACTGTTTAGGTACCGAATAAATTTTAATTTTTTTATGTATTATTTTTTTATGATTTTAATGAATATTTTTGGTTTTTGCGCAAAAAAAGACACAACCGAAGCTGTGCCTTTCAAAAAAATCTTTATT
>JBJEFT010000326.1:0-1560 GCA_051874315.1 Candidatus Ornithomonoglobus sp. | reverse complement strand
GGTGAGGCGGACCTCGTTCTTCTGGGCGGAACACTGCATATAAAGTGGGACAAGACGGATAATTGTGTATATATGACAGGTCCCGCAAAATTTGTATTTGACGGCGAGATCACCGTATAATACAGAATATTGACTGTTTAATATGGCAGTTAATTCTAAAATTTGTATAAATTGAGTATTGAATTTTTATTCATATAAGTGTATAATCTAAAATACGTAAGCGTTGCTTACAGGAAAGAAGGAAATTGAAAAATGGCAAAGGTAAACGAGAATTATTTAAAGCTTCCGGGCAGCTATCTCTTTTCAACGGTAGCGAAGAAGAGCGCGGCATACGCGGCGGCGCATCCCGAAAAGGAAGTTATCAAGATGAGCATCGGCGACGTTACAAAGCCGCTTGCGCCGGCTGTGATTGAGGCAATGCACAGGGCTGTTGACGAGATGGGCGCCGCTGAGACCTTCAGAGGCTATGGCCCGGAGCAGGGCTATGACTTCTTAAGAGATAAGATAGTTGAGTTTGATTACAAGGCGAGGGGACTTGATATAGCCGCTGACGAAATATTCGTATCGGACGGCGCAAAGTCGGACTGCGGCAATATCGGAGATATATTCTCCGTTGATAATAAGGTTGCCGTATGCGACCCGGTATATCCCGTATATGTGGATACAAACGCAATGGCAGGCCGCGCGGGTGATTACATAGACGGCAAGTGGAGCAGGCTCGTATACATGCCGTGTCTTGAGGAAAACGGTTTTATGCCGCAGATTCCCGAAGAAAAGGTCGATATAATTTATCTTTGCTTCCCGAATAACCCTATCGGCGTTGCCGCAACAAGAGAGCAGCTCAAGCCGTGGGTGGAATATGCAAAGGCAAACGGCGCGGTTATTCTTTATGACAGCGCGTATGAGGCGTTTATCACAAATCCCGACGTGCCGCATTCGATCTATGAGATTGAGGGCGCGAAGGAGGTTGCTATCGAGTTCAGAAGCTTCTCAAAGACAGCGGGCTTTACAGGTACGAGGTGCGCGTATACTGTAATACCGCATGAGCTTAAAATAGACGGTGTTGAGCTTAACAGTCTGTGGAACAGACGTCACACAACAAAGTTCAACGGTGTTCCGTATGTGATACAGAGAGCCGCTGAGGCTGTATATACTGATGAAGGTCAGAAGCAGACAAAGGAGGCTATCGCATATTATCTTGAAAACGCGAAGATCATCCGTGAGGGACTTACCGAGGCGGGCTTTACCGTATACGGCGGCGAGAATGCTCCGTACATATGGGCAAAGACTCCCGACGGCATGGGCTCATGGGAGTTTTTCGACAAGCTTCTTGAGGAGGCTAACGTCGTTACAACACCGGGCGAGGGCTTCGGCCCGAGCGGTGAGGGCTATGTGAGATTTACAGCCTTCTCAACAAAAGAAAACACAATAAAGGCTATGGACAGGATCAAGGCATTGGTTAAATAAATAGCCGTACAGATAAAAGCAAGGGCGCTTTAATCTACATACTGATGTTATTTCAGTGTGTTATTAAAGCGCTTTTATTTTTTATAGCTTTAG
>JBJEFT010000325.1:0-5783 GCA_051874315.1 Candidatus Ornithomonoglobus sp. | reverse complement strand
ATAGCCCTCGCAGACAGCATCGGTAGAGCTGTCGCCGTCCATTACTCCCACTATGGAGTGAGCATATGCCGTATCAAGCGGAATATGATTTTCGTCATAGCCGTAATTTACGGAAGCGGCAATATCATCATGCACCTGCTTTGCCATATCATAAGGACTGTTAAACGCTTTCGCGCGGCTTATAAAATTTTCAGCGCTGATCTCAATTACATCATCCAGTCTGTCTCTTTCGCTGCCCTTAGCGTAATCACCGAAAATACAGGGTCTGGGGATCGTTTTCTCCGAGATAACTGCGCCGGTAACGGAATTAATAACTCTTTGAATTGAGAACAGCACCTCTGTAGAAAGCCAGTAATATTCCGGATGATCATTACGGAAGATATAGTAGACCTCAATCAGCTCCGTTGCCGTCAGATCATAATCATATGCGGTACTCTTCAGCTCAGGCAGAAAATATACGCGCTCAATTACTGTGTTTGCTGTTTCCGCATCCTTAGCCTCAATATCAGTTGCCGTTACATCACCGGTATATGATACAAACCACTTGCACCTTTGCAGCAGCTCTTCATAGCATTTCCTGCGGTCATCGCCGTTGTTCCGCTTCTCCATATCCCTGTAGCCGTAATCGGAGCCGTAGCTGTAAAACCTTGGAGCTTCCCGCATCAGACCCATTTCATAATCGGGCATAACCTCCGGCACGCCATCGCAGCTTATGATCTCCATGACCCGGGGCTCTGCGGCGCCCGTCGGCATTTCTGTAGTCTCCGCCGGCGTGTCCGCGGAATAAACAGATACGGTAGTTGCTGCCGCTGCAAGCATCGTTACAAATCCTATAATCCTTTTATTCATATAATAATAAAACCCCGCTTTTTATAAATTTCAATCCTCTTTTACGTTTATAACCGTTCCGACTGTCGGCTTCGGATACGCGCTTATCGTGCCGAACGGCATCTTCTCGCCCGCCGCGGTAACGTTTTCGATCTGCTCGACCTTTACCGGGTTCATAACGACCATAACGTCCGCCTTGCCGTTCTTTACGGCATTGTAGCATTCGGTTGAGCTGTTTGTTGAGGAAACAAGGTCCTCATAGTCCTCTTCTATGTTAAATATGTCATTAATTATAAGCTTCCGCAAAACTACCGTGTCAAGGCTGCAATATGCCTTTGACATCTCCGGCAGAAGCTCTTTTTTGATGTAATCGGGGTCCTTGAGCGTAAGACGGTAGAAATAATTCCCCTCATGATAGATACCGAATTTAGTTTCATTACGCTTTGTCTTTATCTGGTTCTTCATAGTCTGTGTGAGGCTGTCGTCCTGCGTGTCCACAATGATCTTTTCAACCTTGAAATGATCCTGAACAGCAGCCACAAAGAACTCCTCCGAAAAGCCCCTCGGAAGCTTTATCTTCCTGTGTGACGGCATTATCACGAAGCCGTCCGAGTTTGAATTGAACAGCGCCACCATTGTGTAATTATACGGCTCCTTGCCGGTGTTAAGCGGGTTGTTGGCGCGCATATAGTTGCGGTATTCGACACAGGTGGAATATCTGGTCTGTCCGTCCGTTATATAAAGCGGCAGCTCCTTGAAGCTGTCTATAATATCTTCAATTATGTCCTTGTCCGTTATTCTCCACAGGCGCTCGCTCATGCCCTCCGCAGTCACAAACTCGACATCCGGAGTTCCCTCCTTGAGATCGTTCATAAGATTTAAGAGGTGCTTTCCCCGCTCGACATAAAGGCATGAAATTATACTCATATCCGTATTTGTCGCCTCAAGAAGATCGTAGCGGTCCTTCTTTGACAGCTCCCTTATTTCCTCGCATGAGCGGATATTCTCCTTGCCCAGCTCCTCAAGCTCCAGAAGCGCGACGAAGGTCAGGTTTGAATAGATATTGCCGTTGACCTCGCTTGTCTCCTCCTGAAGATAAATTGCTTCCTCCTTGTCACGCACGAGAATATCGTTTGCAATCCAATCCTGCAGATATTTCTTCGCTCTCGTATATTTATTATCGTCAGCAGTATCAGTTTCCAAAGACTTTCCGTCAAAAACCCTCACTATGTTATAGTCACTCATACCGTAAAGCCGTGCTTTTTCCTCATCTGTTATGTTGTATCTCATCGGTGCAACAACATTCCCGAGATCTCCGACCTTATCAACATTGTATATATATCCCCTGAACGGCTTGATATTTGCCATTGATTTCAACTCCTTAACTATGTTTAAAGGTATAAAAGTCTTATATATATAATATCACAAATTTGGAATTAGTCAATAGATTAATTTTGAAAAATGTATTTTTTTCTGATAAATCATATTTATTACAAATTTGCAATGGTTTTATTGCAAAAAGCGGCGGCACAAAGCCGCCTTACTGTTATTTAATTAAACCTGTGATTATTTTTGCCGCTTCACGTTTTGTAATCTCACCATCCGCGTCAATATTCATCGGCTTTCCAACTTTTTTAAGTATCGCCTTTGCTTCCTTTGCGGTGACCGCTTCCTTCGGTCGAAAGACTTTGCCGGAGATTATTCCGAGCCTTGCGGCAATCTGCAACGCACTGCAGAAATAGTCCGTTTTTAGCACGTCCTTAAAGATATTTTCTCCGTACGCGTGAAGATTAAGCGCCTTGACGAGAAGAACTATGAAATCCGCGCGCGATATGGTACTATCCGCATCCGCAGTTTCACCCGCCGCACAGCGCTCCGTCCAGCCGCCGATTTCGTTTGTTGTAAAGTCACCTGTTATATAGTTTACAGCATACTGTTCCGGCGCCATTTCGCTGCCCCAGTAGCGCGTCCAGTTATAAAGGCGCTTAGGCTGCGGTCTTGTATACGGCACAACCGGCTTTGAAAGGTCAACCTTATTATATGAATAGATTTCAATCTTTTCATCATCATATACAAGCACCTGCGGCTGTCCGTTACCGATCAGGTCCGCCCACATCACATGACCCTCGAACGGAAATTCCATAACCATATTCATATGTCCGTCAAATACACCGTTGGGCATACCGTCACGGCGGTAGACAAGAAGATGATCTCTGCCGGTTCCGTCAAAATTGTGCATTGTCGTTACAATTGATGACCAGCCCGGAACCTTTCTGTCCTCCTTAAAAAGCGGCTGAGCCTTATAGTCAATAAGGAATACGCCATCCTTGCCTGCGGGACCCCTGCGCACGATCCTGTCAAGACCGCCTATCTCCGTTCCCTTGTTTTCGGGAATGAAATTACCGGGAGCGATATTCTGCGATTCCACTGTATCGGTAAATCTCCATATAAGCTTACCGTCCGGGGTGTACGCTGTTGTGTCCGAGCCTCCGACAAGAACCGTCGGCGGAGTGTCTCTGTCCTGATCAAGATCGCATACCCAGATACAGTCCGCGTGATCCTCCATATCTATTTTCCATAGCAAATTACCTTCACCGTCAAGGACATTATAGCCCGCGATAAGCTCCTCCCTGCCGTCGCCGTCAAGGTCATAGGGCCACGGATAGTGACCGATATTGCCCTCGAAGGTCCACATGATCTTACAATTCTTATCAAGCGCCCACAGCTTATGATAGCGGTCCTTAAGGATTATGTTCTGAGCATGACCCGTACCTTCAAGGTCGGCAATAACTATGCAGTCATGCGCGCGCTCAGACGGCAGCTTATGCTTACGCTTTAAAAGTCCGGTTTTTCCGTTGAATATACATAATTCTCCGCCCATACAGCACAGAAACTCATTATTTCCGTCATTATCAATATCATAGATCTGCGCCGGAATGTCAGAGCCGCTTCCTTCCACCTTCGGGTCCGGCGTTCCTATCTGCCACAGCTTTTCTCCCTCAAGATTAAACGCCGTAGCGCACTGAACCGAATGGGAATAAAATCTGTCGTCAAAGCCGCCGTCCGGCTGAACCATAACAATTTCCATTCTGCCGTCGCCGTCAATATCACCGAGCCACATCCTGCACCCTTTGCCGCATATAGATGTATCTATGCGTTTTAAAAAATTAGTCTTCATTTTGAATAATTTCGCTTCCTCTTCCTTAAATATATTTAATATTTCTCCATAATCGCCCTTGCGGCATCCGCATTATCCGTTACGCAGAGCATTGCGACGTTCCCGTTCACGACAATTACAGGGTTATTGAGCTTAGGCATTTCCTCCGGCTTGTATGATTCAAAGTCGGGCTTTCTTCCCTCAACCTGCGCTGCCAGCTTCTCTGCAACCGTCTGCGCCGCCTCAGGTGATGCCGCCTCAAACAGAGCAAACTCCTCGGCAGTTGAACCGCCGCTCGCATATACACAGCCGCAAAGCAGTGAATTTTCTTCAAGTCCGAAAAGCCTTCCCGATACCGTTTCCGATGCCGCGGAAAGCGTATCGGTAAAGCCGACGCCCGCAAGCATTTCATTTGCAAAAGCGTCAACATTTACCGTTCCTCCGCCGGTATAAAGATGGAAGGTCTTTACCTGTACATTCTTGGGCTTCTTGTCCACAACGGCATGATACATAAGATAGCTGTCCCAAAGCTCATTCTGCGTCTGTCCGAAATGGATACCGTCAGATGCCGAGCCTGCCGGAAGATAACCGGTCCCGTCAATAAGATAATCATAGATGTCAAGATAATAACAGCCCATTTCCTCCGCAAGCGCGCACAATACTGCGTTACCCTGCTGTATTTTCGCATTAGTAAGAATACCCTCCGCCTTTGACTCTATCGGCAGCACCGATTGCAGATATATAAGAGCAGTCGGATTAACCTCGCGTATTCTGTTTATTATACTTCTGAAATTATCTGCATATGTATCCATCTGCTGGAACGCAAGCTCATTAACTCCAAGCATCAGATAATACTTATTAACATCTGTAAGGTCAAGAAGCGTCTGCATAAGCGAGCGCCCGTCAGAGCCGGTAAATTCGTCAACCGTCCATGTGCTCATTGACGACTTGCATACAAATTGTGCCGGAAGCTTTGAATAGTAGCTGTGACCATATGTAAGCGAGTCGCCGAAAAATACGGCGTCATTGAAATAGCTCTCATCTACGGGATCCTGCCAGTCAAGCCAGCCGAAAGGCGGAAGCTCGTAATAATCTGTAGCCTCGGCAAGCTCCGCGGCTTTCGTCAGGTTTGTATCCTCACAGAAGTTTTCGGCATTGTACAGAACAAGCACATCCGTGACTCCGTTTTCACCGAGATACCTTATGAGATCACCACTGTAATAACGCATATCTATCAGATGAATGCTGTCAAAGTTGTTTGCCAGAAACGGCGCGAGACTGTGCGCATATGAATCCTTTAATACCGCTACGCTCTTTCCCGTTCCTGCATTGGTGTTTATAACGGTCAGACCGTGATTACCGTCAAGATAAACAGAATATTTATCCTTTGTTTTCAGCTTGTCCATTGAGTACATACTGAGTCCCGGCTTATTCTCCAGCGGATAGCTCACATTGGCGACAATATCACGCTGCCTGAGATAATATGCGTCAATTTCATCCGGCTGCTGGAATGTCAGGCTCGCCTTTGACCACGATGTTCCGTAGAAATCCTCCGTAAGCGGGATCACATTGAACGCGTCAAGCGGATACGGCTCATATTCAAGATACGGCGCAAGGGCGGTATACAGATAATAGCTGCCCAGCGCTGTCTGATGATGGTCGGTACGGTAATATATGTATTCGTCCTTATGCTCTTTGAGTATAGCGGTCGGGTCGCAGACATCGACCCCGCTTTCGGCGTCGAACTGCTTCCACAGCTCATTTGTAACATCAAATATTCTTTTATCATAGGTAAATG
>JBJEFT010000324.1:0-5793 GCA_051874315.1 Candidatus Ornithomonoglobus sp. | reverse complement strand
GTCGAGGATTACGAGAACCGCATTAAGGCGTAAGAACTGAACAAAAATGTTCTTTAGCTATAGGAAGCTGAGCTTCCTGTAACGTAACAGGCTGTACGGATGTTCCCGTACAGCCTGTTTTTTATATAAAATATTCAGAAAATGAATATTTATTTGCATAAAAACTCTGAATATACTTGCAAAATATCTGAATATGGTGTATAATTATTAAGAATATATTTTTATATTGTGATTGGCGGAAGGTATTATGAAAATTGCAATTATTACAAATGTAAGTAAGGACATTGGTCTTGTGACCGCAATGAACGCCGCAAGGCTTTTAAGCGGCAGGGCAGAGCTTTATATGAGCAAGGACTGTGTACTGCCTAAGGATTATGATATAAACTATGTTCCGTATGAATCGCTGTGGGCAGAGGCGGATGTGATGCTTGTGATCGGCGGTGACGGAACGCTGCTGAGGGTGGCTGCAAGATGCGCTAAGAATAAAATTCCTGCGCTGGGCATAAATCTCGGCAAGATCGGCTTTTTAACTGAGGTTGAAATTTCCGAAATGGAATCCTCATTAAACAAGCTGCTTAACGGTGAATATATAACAGAAAAGAGGATGCTCCTCAAGATAAGCGTGAACGGCGAGAGGGTTGGCTATCATGCCTTAAATGATGTTGTTGTGTCAAAGCCGGAGGGAATGAAGCTTATAAGTCTTGACCTGTTTACGGACGGCGAGCTTGTGAACCATTATATCGGTGACGGACTGATAATCGCAACGCCGACGGGGTCTACCGGGTATTCCATATCCGCGGGCGGGCCTGTGGTTGATCCCGGAATGAGCCTGTATATTGCGACACCGATATGCGCGCATATGCTTTCTGTAAGAAGCGCGATCCTTTCGGCGGAAAAGGAAATAACCCTTCGTCTGGGCAGCGACTATGTGGATAACTCGGCAATAATAACAACGGACGGCGAGCGGCAACGGTTTATATCGGCAGATGATGAGGTAAGGATCACAAAATCGGATTACCAATTTGAATTGATCAGAATAGGGAAGAGCAGCTTTTATAATACACTTATAAGCAAGCTTTCCTGAGAGGTAGAGAAATGAAATATAAGAGACAGAATAAAATTATAAAAATAGTTAAAAACACCCCGGTACATACGCATGATGAGCTTATTGAAATGCTCAGAGCGGAGGGCTTTAACGTTACCCAGGCGACAGTGTCAAGAGACATAAAGGAGCTTGGGCTTATCAAGGTTCCGGCACAGGACGGCAGCTCCGTATATTCGGTTCCTGAGCCTTCATCGGAGTCGAACATAACAAGGGTTGAAATGGTTGCGGATTCGGTAAAGCGTGTGACTGCGGCATATCATACGATCGTCATAAACACATATCCGGGTATGGCGTCAGCCGTAGCGGCGGCAATAGACGGCTCATTCCACAGCGCAATTCTCGGCTCGATTGCCGGAGATGATGCCGTGTTTATAATAACGGAGTCACCGGAAAAGGCCTCGGAGCTGGAGAAAAGGATTAAGAACACATTTAAGGCGGAATAGGTTATGATAGAACAATTAACAATAAAAAACGTAGCGGTAATTGATAAGCTTGAGGTATCATTTAAAAGCGGCGTCAGCGTCCTTACCGGCGAGACCGGCGCGGGAAAGTCTATCATAATAGATTCAATCAACATGATACTCGGCAGCCGCGCAAATAAGGAGCTTGTCCGCCGTGGAACAGATAAAGCGGAGGTGCAGGCGGTATTTTCAATGCCGGACAGCGTACGCGGTATTCTTGAGGAAAATGATATTGATACCGATGATGACGGAGTAATAATCCGCAGAATAGTTACAAAAGAGGGAAAAAGCAGCGCGAGGGTAAACGGAGCTGCGGTAAATCTTAATCTGTTGCGTGAAATTGCCGGTATGCTCATAAATATCCACGGACAGCACGATAATCAGGCGCTTCTGACGCCGGAAAAGCATATTTCCTTTCTTGACGCGTATGCGCATACTGCGCAGCCGTTATCGGAATATAAAGAAAAATATGACAGAATGCGCACCATTGAGCGCCGTCTGAAGGCGTTGCAGACGGATGAGCAGGCAAAGATGCAGCGTATAGACCTTCTGTCCTATCAGGTGAACGAGATAAGCTCGGCAAAGCTGGAGCCGGAGGAGGAAGATGAGCTTCTTTCGCAGCGTAAGCTTCTGGAAAACGCGGAGCAGATCAACGAGTGCGCCGAAAGGGCGTATGTCAATCTGTATGACTATCCCGAGGGGCAGTCGGCTTATGATATGATAAGCGAGGCAGTTGATGCGATGTCGGAGATCTCGGAGATGAGCAAGGAGCTGCGGGACGCGTATGACTCGATCTCATCGGCTATGTACGCTATTGAGGATGCCGCGCATGAGGTGAAAAGCTTCAGCGAGGGTGTTGAGTTTGACGCGCAGGCGCTTGACGAGGTTCAGGAGAGACTTGATCTGATAAATAAATTAAAGAGGAAATACGGCGGCACAGTCGCGGAGGTTATAAAATTCGGTGAAAGGGCGCAGGAAGAGCTCAATGACATTGTGACAAGCGGAGAACAGACCGAAAAGCTGAAAGAAGAACTGAACGTGATAAATAAGCAGCTTAAAGCGGCGGCAGCGGCGTTGACAAAGACCCGTACCGAAGCGGCGGCGGTGCTTGAAAAGGAGATAGAAAAGGCGCTGCACGAGCTGAATATGGAGAAGGCTGTGTTCTCGGTAAGCATAAAGCCGCAGGCATACGCTGCAAACGGCGCGGACCTTGTGGAATTTATGATAGCGACAAATCCTGGCGAGGACTTAAAGCCGCTTGTAAAGATCGCGTCCGGCGGTGAGCTGTCAAGGGTAATGCTTGCTATAAAATCAATACTTGCAAAATCGGATGATGTTGATACACTGATATTTGATGAAATTGACACCGGAGTTTCCGGCGGCGCGGCGCAGAAGATTGCCGACAAGCTCAAAACAATAGGGGAGAGCAAGCAGGTAATATGTATAACTCATTTACCGCAGCTTGCATCGGCGGCGGATAATCATTTCCTTATAGTAAAGGACGTGGACGGCGAGCTGGCGAGCACGACCCTTGAGGAGCTTGACATAGAAGGACGCGTCAAGGAGCTTGCGAGAATCGTTGGCGGCGGCGCTGCCGGTGAGGACTATGCAAGAGAAATGCTGAAACAGAAATAAAATAACAGAAGCGGGGTCGTTCGACTCCGCTTCTGCTTTAAAAGTAGGAAAAAAGATATATATAAACGAAGAATATGCAAATTAGCTTTTTAATCTACTGATTCGATAAGCGCATACTTACCGTCCTTACGCTCATAAACCACATTCATCTCATTTGTTTCGATATTCTTGAATACAAAGAAGCTGTGACCTAAGAGCTTCATCTGTAGAATTGCTTCCTCCGCTGACATTGGCTTAACTGCAAATCTCTTCTTTTTAACAATTTCGAACTCCCCTGCCGGCTCATCATCGTCAACGAAGGAAGCCCCTGAAATTAAGCGATTATCCTCCGTTGCTGCCGGTTTGAGCTTCTTTGCCAGTCTTGTCTTGTTCTTTCTGATCTGGCGTTCGATAACGTCTACGATTCGATCTATAGCAGCGAGTATTTCCTTGTCCTCGACCTCAGCTCTGAAAATCATTCCTCCGGCATTGATCTGCGCTTCAATATAATCGTTATCCTTGATAGTTCCGAGAACTACTCTTGCAGATGCTTCTTCTCTGAAGAATTTGTCAAGCTTTGAGAGCTTCTTTTCGATATACTCGCGGATTTTGTCAGTTAAATCATATCTTCTTGCAATAATATTAAACTTCATACTAAGTCACCTCTCAAACTGTTTTTCTAATATATATATACCACAAAAAAACGTCTTTAAACACACAAAAAAATATTTTATAAATTTTTGTCAAAGTATTTACAAACTGCATAAACATGTGGTATAATAGGCGGTGAACAAATTTTTGTTTATATATAAGTAACTATATAGAAAAGCATATATTATAACTATCCGTATCAGCGGATATGCTTACATAGAAAGGAAGTATTAACAATGGAGAAGAAAAACATAGATTGGAGCAATCTTGGTTTCGGCTATGTGCAGACTGATAAGAGGTATGTTTCAACATGGAAGGATGGTTCATGGGACGAGGGACAGCTTATTGACGATCCGATGATAACAATGAGCGAATGCGCGTGCGTATTGCAGTACGCTCAGACGATTTTTGAGGGTATCAAGGCATATACCACGGTTGACGGTAAAATAGTTACCTTCAGACCGGACCTCAACGCGGAGCGTTTTGCGAACTCGGCAAAGAGAATGGAAATGCCGGTATTCCCTGCTGACCGCTTTGTGGACTCGATCAAGAAGGTTGTAAAGGCAAACGAGAGCTTTGTTCCGCCGTACGGAACAGGGGCTACATTATATATCAGACCGTATATGTTCGGAATCAATCCTGTAATCGGCGTTAAGCCGGCTACAGAGTTCCAGTACAGAGTGTTTACAACTCCGGTAGGACCTTACTTCAAGGGCGGCGCAAAGCCGATAACAATAAGAGTTTCGGATTTTGACCGCGCGGCGCCGCACGGCACAGGCCACATCAAGGCGGGACTTAACTATGCGATGAGCCTGCACGCGATCGTTGACGCTCACAATAAGGGCTTTGACGAGAATATGTACCTTGATCCGCAGACTCGTACAAAGGTAGAGGAAACAGGCGGCGCGAACTTCCTGTTCGTTACAAAGGACAATAAAATCGTAACACCGAAGTCGGATTCGATTCTTCCGTCAGTTACAAGACGCTCGCTTATGTATGTTGCGGAGCATTATCTCGGACTTGAGGTTGAGCAGAGAGAGGTTTATCTTGACGAGGTCAAGGACTTTGCAGAATGCGGTCTCTGCGGCACAGCGGCAGTTATTTCACCGGTCGGCAAGATCAATGACCACGGCAAGGAAATCTGCTTCCCGAGCGGCATGGAGGAAATGGGCCCGACGATCACAAAGCTTCGTGAGACACTTACAGGTATCCAGATGGGTACAATTGAGGCTCCTGAGGGCTGGATTGTTGAGATTGACTGATAAAGAAATATTGCGGGGCGGTCGAATGACCGCCTTGTTTTGCAATTATAAAATAATTGTTGAAAAATTGATATTTATATGATATAATACCTTTGGAAAAAGACAGATAACAAAACGTACGGACGGTTAGCCGCTTCCGCACACGGCTTTTTAAGTCAATTATGTGTGCATCCCTGAAAGGGTCAAGGAGGTGGTGCAGATGAAGAAATTCATTTGTAAAGCGTTAGAAATAGTGCTTTACATATCAATTATCTTAATAGCATCTGCTGTTAAAGTAAAATAACCGCCCACTGCCATGGACGGTTATAATTTTATATCATTCATATGGCTGACCGTTTTGTACGATCTGCCTTTTTCTATATATATTATATCATAATAGTTTACTGTTGTCAAGCAATATATTTAAGGAATAAATTTATATGAAACGGACATTAGCATATAGAATAACAGAGGATTATGAAGGAGCGAACGTAAATAATGTACTGCGTCATGAGCTGCATATAAGCGGAGCGCTTATAAAGGAGCTGAAAAAGCATCCGGACGGTATTCTTCTTAACGGCGCGCATATACGGACAATAGACCCTGTGCGCACGGGTGATGAATTAACGGTGAATATCCATGACACCGATTCTGAAAATATAGAGCCGCATAATATACCGCTTGATGTTATGTATGAGGACGAGGATATTTTAATAATAAA
>JBJEFT010000323.1:0-1571 GCA_051874315.1 Candidatus Ornithomonoglobus sp. | reverse complement strand
TGGGACGGTTGATTTTGAGCCTTCGAGAATAGAGCAAATTTATTATGATTCGAAGGATCGGTGTGTTCTGAATGCAGTACAGGAGCTGAAAATGTTCTGCCGTGCCGGCGGCGGTGATCCGTCGGCAGAGTATCGGGATAATACGGACGGACTTAAGGGGGTAATTCTCAGCTGCGGTGATGAAAGGGGAGATTACTACGATATCGAATGGCAGTCTTACAGGCTTGAGGAGAAAAATGGAAGGCTTGTGATTTCCTCACAAAGTAGCTGCGGCGTGCTTTGGGGAGTATTCGATCTGATTCGCAGAATACGCTGCGGCGAGAAGCTGAATGGCTTGAATGCAACCTGTGTACCCGATAATCCGTTCAGAATGCTGAACCACTGGGATAATGATGACGGTTCTGTTGAGCGCGGGTATTCGGGTAATTCATTTTTCTTTAAAGACGGGGAAATTATAGTAAATGAACGGATAAAAGCCTATGCGCGTTTTCTTGCCTCAGTAGGCATTAATGCGATTGTGATCAATAATGTTAATGTGAAGGATAATGCGGTATATTTTATCACGGAAAGATATTTTGACAGGCTGAACGAATTGACAGAACTGTTTGCCGAATACGGAGTACGGTTGTTTTTAAGCGTGGATTATGCAGCATCGATTGATATAGGCGGATTAGACAGCGCCGATCCGTGCAGCGCTGAGGTCATCGCTTGGTGGGAAGAAAAATGCGCGGAAATTTATCGGAATATTCACGGGCTTGGCGGATTTTTAATAAAAGCGGATTCAGAGGGCAGACCGGGTCCGTTTACGTATGGCAGAAATCAGGCTCAAGGCGCAAATATGCTTGCCCGCGCGCTTCAACCGTATGGGGGAATTGTCATATGGCGCTGCTTTGTGTATAACTGCAATCAGGATTGGCGCGACAGAAAAACAGACAGGGCGCGCGCCGCGTATGACTATTTCAGCAGGCTGGACGGACAGTTTGACGATAATGTTATTTTACAGATCAAAAACGGCCCTGTGGATTTTCAGGTGCGTGAGCCTGTGTCGCCGCTGTTAGGAGCTATGAGAAAAACAAATCAGATGATTGAATTTCAAATCGCACAGGAATATACAGGACAGCAGATTGATTTATGCTATCTTATACCATGGTTCAAAGAGGTATTGGACTTCAGAATGTACCTTAATGACAGTAATGATACCGTTGCGGATTACATAAGCGGCAGGGCTTACGGCGGTAAGCTGTGCGGCTGTGCGGCGGTGACCAATACCGGGAATGATTTTAACTGGACAGGACATGATCTTGCTGCGGCAAATTTGTACGGCTTTGGACGGCTGTGCTTTGACAGCTCCTTGTCTGCGGAATTGATTGCAAAGGAATGGATCGTGCAGACCTTTGGAAGAAGCGCTCAGGTTATACGCGTGATTTCTGAAATGCTGATGAAGTCATGGCAGGTATATGAAAAATATACGGCTCCTTTAGGGATTGGCTGGATGGTAAGGCGCGAGGACCATTATGGCGTTGATGTCGATGCTTATGAATACAGCCGCTGGGGAACCTATCATTATGCCG
>JBJEFT010000322.1:0-5824 GCA_051874315.1 Candidatus Ornithomonoglobus sp. | reverse complement strand
AGGCATGGCAGAAGGTTCAGGAGTACAACGCGACTACCGAAATCTATGACGGTGAAATCGGTAAGCTTTACGGCGTGCGCTTTATCGAGGACCCGGACGCGTATGTGTTCAGAGGTACTCCGTTCGGCAAGAACGGGGAGTTCGGGGAGCTTACGGTTGCAAAGACTCAGACGAGCGCAAATAAGATTTACGTTGCAGAAACGATCACAGACGAGGGCTTGCCTGCCGCAGCATCAACAATTTTGATTAACAATAAATATTATACCGTTGCAGGAACAGCGGGCGGATCAAACGGCTCCGCATGGATTTCAGTAGCGGAAAGCCTTGCAGATGCCATGGTAGAGCCTGATATGAAGATATATCCGGGTGACGGAGCGGCGAACGGTAAGCCTGTATATTCAACAATTATTCTTGGCAAGAACGCCTTTGGCACCTCCGGCGACAAGACCGTTCAGCTCATCAATAAGAGTCTCGGTTCTGCCGGTACGGGCGATCCGCTCAATCAGCGCGGTACATTCGGTTGGAAGGGCTATCACTTCACGAAGATTATTGAGCAGACCAAGATGTGCAGAATTGAGTCTTTGGCATCTGTATCATAATATATTGATTTACGGGGGATTTTAATGTCCCCCACTCTCGTTTGAGCAAGCGCGAAATCCCATAAATAATGAAAGGAAGTAATGACAATGGCAGTAAAAAAAGAAAATAATGAGATGTCGGCGAAAAAAGATACAGTTATGGTTATTATCCCTAAACCGCATAATGTTGTCGGTGACACAGAAACGGTTGTTTCAGTGAATGGAGTTATGTATCAGATTATGTATGACAGACCGGTTGAGGTTCCTCGCAACGTTGCGGAAGTTATTGAGCATAGCCGAAGCCTTCAGGCGAAGATTATGGAGCTTACCGAAGCGGCGATCATGAAGCCGGGCAAGGCAGCTATAGCGGAGTTATAATATATGGACGCAGAAATCACAGCAATTGATACAACAGCCTACAGCGGTAAAATATCCGGGGATTTTTTGTCAAAGGCATTAACCGCGTTAAATCAATACCGCAGTGACCGCGAAAGCTTTCTGATGCGTATCAGAGACAATGAGCGATATTATAAATCACTTTACAGCGGCACGTCCGATGAGCTGAAAAAGGAAATGAAGTGCAATACATCATTCATTTTTTCCTCAATAGAAAATGCGGTTGCGGACGCTGCGGAGAACTACCCTATGCCGAATGTGCTTGAAAGAGAGCCGGACGGAGCAGAAGCGGCTGAGGCTTTATCACAGGTCTTGCCTGTCCTGTTAAAATCAAGCGGATTTTATAAGGTATACAAGAAGAACGCGCGCAACAAGTGCAAGCTTGGTACAGCTGCGTACGGTGTATTTTATAACGAGGATACACAGAATGTCGATATCCGCAGTGTAAACATATTAAATATATTATGCGATATGAATGTCGATGATATACAAGACAGCTCTTTTCTGTTCATTACCGCAATGGTAGAGAATGAGCTGTTAAAGCACGAATACCCCGAACATGAGGCGTTGTTCACAGGTGATGCAACACAGGAAACGATAAGCGGCACAAACAAGCTGTTGGACCGTTCTGAAGTATGCGACTGTTATTACAAAAAGCCGGACGGAACACTTCATATGATGAAGCTGTGTCACGGTAAAATTCTCGAAGCAACCGAGGATATGGAAGGCTACGAAGAAGGTTTGTATAAACACGGCCGCTATCCTGTTGTGCTTGATGTACTATATCAGATTCCTGATTGCCCGTTCGGTTTTGGTATGATTGATATAGGTAAAGCAACTCAGATTGAAATAGACAAGCTTGACACCGCCATAACCAAGAATATCCTTATAAATGCAGCGCCGCGCTATCTGGCAAAAGAAGGCGCAGGACTGAAAGAAGATGAATTGATGGACCTTGAAAAGGCAGTCGTTCATTATAAATCAGGCGACACAAACAGCATTATGGCCATACAGGGCAAAGAGATCAATCAGTATTATATAAACCACCGTGAGAACAAAAAGGACGAGCTTAAGGAAATTCTTGCAAACCGTGATTTTCAGCAGGGTGCCACAAACGGAGGCGTGACAGCTGCAAGCGCCATTGAAAATTTGCAGCAGGCAGGCGAGAAGCGGAGCCGTTCGCAGCTCAAAGATACATATGCGGCATACAAAGACGTTGCATACATGGTAATAGAATTAATCCGCCAGTTCTATTATGATGCGAGGTATTACAGGACAGAGGACGACTACGGGCACAAGACCTTTATAAAATTCAGCAATGAAATTATGACAAGATCTAACTACGTCCCTTACGAGCCCGCTCCGGCTGAAGATGTAGGAGCCGAGACCGAAGGGGAAGTTCCGGTGCAGGGACATTGGGAGTATTCGCCGATAGAATTTGATATTGAGGTAGTGCCTCAGCGTGATAACCCATATACACGTGAAGCGCAGAATAATACCATATTAACAATATTCGGCAGCGCTCTTGTGCAAAATCTCGATATGCTTATAATTGCTCTGAAGAATATGAGCTTTGACAACAAGGAGACGCTTATATCCGACATTCAGGACTACCAGAAGCAGATACAGGAACAGCAGGCGCAGATGCAGCAGATACCGGCGCAAGCAGCACAGGGTGGAGATGAGCTTGTCCCGGTTGACATAAGCGCGCAGGACCGGACACAGCAGGCAGACATCGCATCAATACCCGATGATGAGGAAGTAATTCCTATGGCGATAACAGGAGGTTGATTATAAATGTATAACAGCTACGGCAGCTATGACCCTACAAAGTCAAATACGCGTACCTTCTATGGTCTCAACCGTACCCGCAGCGCGTCAAAGGGTGAGTTTGAGGAAATGCTGAACATGGGGACATCCGAATACCCTTACGCTTCTCCGAGGGGCAGGCGCCAGGTAGTGTGCGAGCTTCCGATAGAAATAAAGGCAGCCGCCGCGCCCGACAGTACAAATGCCGATGAAATAAGAGGACTTACCGGCATAGCATATGACGGTGCCTTTTATTATAACGGTGTAAAGAAAAGCGGCAATATAACATTGGATGTCGGTTGGAGCTGGGAAATAATTCGCATGGGTAATCTGTACATCATAAACGGTTACAATAACCGGGTCAGCAATGACGATATGACGATTATGGATGGCGCAGCAGTCACAAAATCCGGAAACAACGGTTATGCATCTATACTGTATTACTATAATATAGATACCGATACCTTCTCAAGGATCGGAACCGTGATGGACAACTTATGTGTAACGGCAGGCTCAGATAAAAACGGGAATTACCTTGAAACATACAGATATGGATACTCAGAGATATTAGACTACAGCGTCACGCTTTCAGACGGAACAGTATTAAGCGGCAGTGATTTCTGGAACACTTACTGCAACGGCAATTCATACGCATCTTCAGCAAATATATTTTCAAATTATTTCAATGAAGGCGATGAGGTAACAATAAACGGTTTCCCAACAGCTGCCGAAAGCGTCGGGCAGGTATGGTCGCATGGCGGTTCTGAGGTTACTCCCCAAAAACTGGATTTTCATTATAACAATACCGTTGACACAGAAAACTATGCAAACCTTGACGATATAGATAAATATACTATAACGCAGGCAACCGTTAAGAGTTTCTCGTCATCCACAACAACCATTAGCGGAGTTAAGTATTGGGTGCACCGTATATATTTCTCACTGTATAATAAGAATGGCGAGGAGCTCGGCTTTGACAGTATGGCCGGCGGCAACACATACAATGCAAGGTACTGTATGGGTATAACAATATCCAAAAAGCAGCGTGTATACGAACATATAGCGGCTCATCAGGGGCGGTTGTGGGGAGTACTTCCTACAGGCAACAAAATATATGCATCATTTACAAATGACTATGCAGACACCTCTGAAAGCTCGCTTATGAAAGGGAAAGCGTATATGCTGCCGTCAGTAACACCGGGAACATTCACGGGTTTATGTGAATACGGGAATTACCTTCTTGCGTTCAAGGAAAGCAGCATTACGGTAATATACGGTGACACTGTTGATAATTACAGCTATGAGGTTATAAACGGTATAGGCTGTATATCGCCGAAGTCAATAGTCGTTACTCCGTCCGGTGTTATATTCCTATCGTATAAAGGCTTTTACCTCTACAGTGGCAGTACTCCGGTATGCATATCAACGAGACTCAGAACGAAATACAGTGACGCAGTGGCGGGTTATGACGGCAATATCTACTATGTATGTGCATGCAGAAAAGATGAAACCGGAATAGAGCTTCTGACCTATGATATGCGTTATAACGTGTGGCATATGCAAGACGATATATGCGTAAGTGACATGTTCCTGTTCCGTGGGGATTTCTATCTTGTAAGCTATAACACTATCTATCAGGCAGAGGCTGATGACCACGGGGAAATAGACTATTCCGCAGCAGAAACAGACACCAACGGTGTAAAGTGGCGCATAGTATCCGCCCGAACATATGATAATACGCTTGACAATAAATCCGTCAATGAATTATGGATACGGGCAGATGTTGAAAGCGGCGCATGTTTTACGGTATATACAAGCATAGATGACGGTGAATGGAAGCAGCACGACACGTTTACAAAGCCCGGGCTTAATACATTTCGCAGCAGCGTAAGAACCCTTATGGGCAGCAGCTACAGATATAAAATTGAAGGAACGGGCAGGGTTGTATTTTATGAAATCGAAATCCAGAAGGCAGACGGAGGCAGAAGGATAAAAGAGCAGACCGGAACAACCCACAGTATAGCTGAAGCTGTGGCAGCGGCCGACCTTGATTACACCCGCAACGAGAGTGATGAAGAAGATATTGATTATGACTATTGACGGAGGTTTTCAATGTTATTCAAAATAAACAGACCGCCGCAGACAACCGGCAGATACACAAAAGATATTCCTGCAATATATACTTGGTGTGCAAAGCTTGCCACAGCGCTTGAACGGGCATTGAACAAGCTCGATGATGCAAATATATCATCTGTCGGCGTATCAAAGCTTGCAGGAGATATAGATCCCACTACGCATAATATAAAAGGCGGTACTATGGAATATGACGGTGAAACGCTTGTGATAACAGGCGGTACAGTGAGGATACAGAACGCAGACGGAACCGCTTATATAGAGCTTGCCGAAAACGGCAGTCTGAATATTGTAGGCGCGGTAATCACATGAAAAGAATAGTATGGAAGCCTCAGCCCAAGCAGATAGAGTTTATGAGCCGTCCTGAATACGAGGCGCTTTATGGCGGCGCAGCAGGCGGAGGAAAGTCGGATGCGATAGTTGTCGAAGCGTTGCGTCAGGTTGATAATCCCAATTACCGCGCGATCATATTCAGAAAGACCTTCCCCCAATGCCGTGAGCTTATAATCAAATCCATGCGCATATATAAAGCAGCGTATCCGAAAGCGACATATAACGGCTCCGAGCACTATTGGAAATTCCCAAGCGGCGCAAAGATATATTTCGGAAGTATGCCGAACAGTATGAGCTATCTGCAATATCAAGGCTTGTCTTACAGCTTTATCGCATTCGATGAGCTTACGCATTTCACACAGGAGGAGTACGAATACCTCATATCGCGTAACCGCGCGGACGGCCCCGGATTAAGAGTATACATACGAGCAACGGCAAATCCGGGCGGTATCGGTCACGGATGGGTCAAGAACCGATTTATAACCCCCGTTCCGCCGAATACAACACAGCGCATAAAAAGCACGATAAGGGATAACAGCGGCAAGAAAATAGAGATTGAACGGACGCGGATATTT
>JBJEFT010000321.1:0-5824 GCA_051874315.1 Candidatus Ornithomonoglobus sp. | reverse complement strand
AGCGCGGCGGCGGCACAAGCGACTGGGAGTACCCGAACGGACTTGACAGCATACTTGTTTCACAGTTCGTTGAGGGCGCAGCTCCCACAGCACCGACAATGGCTCCGACACCGAGCCCGTCACCGTCACCGTCGCCTACACCGTTACCGACGGAACCTCCGCTTGTAAGCAACAACTTTGAAAGCGGCTCGGGCAGAATTATTTCTATTGATACAGCAGACCAGGCGCCGAACACCTCGCTCACCGGTATTACACTGTATATCGGTTCAAGATCCGGAGGCGCGGATGCCACTTCGAACTTCTCTATTTCCGACGGAGGCGTTTCGGGCAGCGCGCTTGTATTGAACTCCGGTAAATTTGTAAGCTCAAACCGCGGCCCAAGATTTGCTGTCAATACACCGGCACTTGAAGATAACACGATTTACACGGCGACAATTCAGGCAAAGCTTGTTGCCGGAACAGGCGGAGCTGCTGAATTGTACTATGGCGACAGTACAACAACCCAGGCAACAAGCAAGCTGAATCTCACTTCGGGAGCATGGGGAACAATCAAGGTGACGCTTGAAAAAGTAAACGGTACTGTTACAAGGACAATTTATCTTAATGATACAAAGCTTACCTCAGACAGTATAGCGACCTTCCCGGTATTCTGGGGAACCGCTACAAATGAGCTGTACTGCTCGGTATACTTCGATAATCTGACAGTGACCGCAAAGTCATTGGCAGCCGAGGCAACAGCTACACCGACAGTAAAGCCGACAGACGCGCCGTCGCCTTCACCTGCTGCAACGGCAACGGCTCAGCCGACTGAAACCGCTCCGCCACAGGATACCACAGCCCCGACTGAAACTGTTCCGCCGGCTACCACAGCCCCGACACCGGATGTTGATACTATTACAGTAAGCGCACCGGTACTTAACGAGGAAGGCAAGGTTGAAATCACGGTGACAAATAACGGTGACAATGACCAGCCGATTAAGCTTATCGTGGCAAGCTATGATGCAGACGGCAAGCTTATAAGCGTAAGCCTTTCAGACGACGCGCAGGCTGCGGCTAACGACAGCGTAACGGTTACAGCCGATGCGCCGAATGCAGAAGCTGAAACCTATAAGATAATGCTGTGGGATACAACAGGCGCTATGAATTCACTTATGAATGTTGCCATCTTGACTGATTCCATAGCAACAGCAGAAGAAGCTCCTACAGCTCCTGAAGTAACGGATGATGAAGAAACAGATGAACCAAAGGACGAGGCGCAGTTAATTGAAGCTGATACCGAGGAAACCGTTACAATAACAGAATAATAAGCTCATAATAGTATTAAACAGGGTCTTAAAAGGCCCTGTTTTTTCACGCTTTAAATCGGTGCGGGTGTTTCCTCCACCGTTTCCGGCGGCTGCGGCGCGGTCGAATCCGCGTTATTTTCCGGCTGCGCAAGCTCTACTATAGCTAACGGTATAATTACCGTTATGAAGGCTGCCGCAAGCATCGAAAGCAATATTTTCTTTATTTTCCCCATCCCCTTTCCTATCGTTATATTAAAAATATATGCTCTCAAAAAAAATAACAGGCGGAAAATCCGCCTGCAAAATTCTACACTTTATTTATCAAGTATTTCTACCTCAAGCCTATTATATGCCATCTTGACACCGAATTTTTTATAGCTTGCGCCAATCGCATCCATGAGCGCGTAACGCGCCGGAATATAATTTCCGGTATTGGTCCATGCCCTTACATCATACAGGATCGCGCTTTCACCGTAATCGGCAATTCCGATCACAGGCTCAGGCTCCTTGAGCAGCATATCCACACTTTCAACCGCGTCTTTAAGCGCCGCTTTTACCGTCTCCGTGTCATATTCATAACCCGCGTTAAAGGTCACATCTATCCGGCGCATACCCTCCGCATGGTAATTTGTGAGCTTCTCTCCTATCAGCTTTTCATTCGGAATATATATCCGCTTATTATCCACTGTGGTAATCTCGGTATAAAACAACCCGATATTTTTAACTGTTCCGGCAACATCCGTTTCTATATAATCACCTATATCAAAGGGCTTGAGCATAAGAAGCGATATGCCGCTCATAATATTTCCCAGAAGGTTCTGAATTGAAAGAGAAATTGCAAGACCGAACAGGCTGAACAGCGCAACCAGCGAGGTTACCGGTATGCCGATCGAATCCGCAAAAATCATTATTGATATAAAGTAGCATATAAATCTTACCGCTCTTGCAGCAAACTTCTTAAGACCCTCTGTTATACGCGTTTTCTTGATCGCATGGTACACAATACGTCCTATGATTTTGCTTATGACCAGTAAAATCATAAGCAGCACAATCGAAACGACTATATTCATCAGCGACAGTGAAGTCAGATCAAATCCGATCGCATCAGCTATACTCTGAAATACGTTATGTCCGCTTTCCGCAACAGTATCACTTATGGTTTCTGCTGTAACTCCAAGCTCATCGCCTATTTCATTTACTATCTCATTCTCCATCCGTCTCTCCCTGCAAAGTCATCCTTATACTGACTATCTCGTCACCGCAGACAATAAAATGGTCCACAAGAAATATCCCGACTGCGGACAGCATCTTATCTATCTGCTCAGTCATATATATGTCATCATATGACGGTTCTGTATTGCCGCTCGGATGATTATGTACCAGCACCACAAAATCTGCGCCGACTGCCGTCGCAAGCTTCATTATCCTGTCAGGACGCGTTGCGGCATGAGTTTCTCCCGCAGTTTCGGCAACACTTGCCACATATTTTATTACCATTCTCCTGTTAAGACATATAGCGAACAAATCCTCGCTGTCTATAGGAAAGTCTATATATTCAAGCACTTCCTTAAAATTGTTCCTCGTCATCTGTACTGACTTTCCCTTTAACACATTGCTATGGTAATAATCAATAAATGCTTTGAGATGTCTCAGGAAATCCACAGTTCCGGATCCTATATTGTTTAGCTTGCCAAGCGCGCCGGATTCCGCAAGCTCAAACATTCTCGACATACTGTTGGCGCTGTTGAACATAATTGTGTGCGCAATATGATTCATATTTACACGCGGACGCGCATGAAAAAGCATAAATTCCAGAACCTCATGCTCCGACCAGCCGTCAAACCCGGATTCATCGAACCTCTTCCGCATCCGCTCACGATGCCCGGCATGGATCTTTGACGGATCCATTTCCTTAAGGGTTTCCGCTGCGCCATTCTCTGCCTCATTAGGTTTCTTATCTGCCATTATACATTAAATCTGAACAGAACTATATCTCCGTCCTTCATAACATATTCCTTGCCTTCACTTCTTACAAGACCCTTTTCCTTTGCCGCCGCCATTGTGCCGCATGCCATAAGGTCATCGTAATGAACGACCTCAGCGCGTATAAAGCCGCGCTCAAAGTCGGAGTGTATCTTACCCGCAGCCTGCGGCGCCTTTGTGCCCTTCTTTATTGTCCACGCGCGCACCTCCGGCTCACCGGCTGTAAGATAGCTTATAAGGCCAAGGAGTGAATAGCTTGCCTTTATAAGTCTGTCAAGACCCGATTCGCTCATTCCGAGGTCCTCAAGGAACATTTCTCTTTCATCCGCCTCAAGCTGCGCAATCTCGTCCTCGATCTTTGCCGAAACAGGCATTACCTCCGAGCCTTCACCCGCCGCATATTCCTTAACCATGTTCACGAACTTATTGTTCTCAATACCCTTTGAGAAATCGTCCTCCGCAACATTTGCGGCATAGATAACCGGCTTCATGGTTATGAGGAACAGCTCCTTCATAAGAGCAAGCTCGTCATCGTCATATTCAAGCGATTTTGCAAGCTTACCCTCCTCCATTGCAGCCTTGACTCTCTCGTAAAGCGCAACCTCCGAGGCAAGCGACTTATCGCCCTTCATCTGCTTCTTTGTTCTGTCTATCTTTCTTTCAAGCATTTCAAGGTCTGACAGAATAAGCTCCAGATTGATTGTTTCAATATCACGCACCGGATCAATCGAACCGTCAACATGAGTTATGTTTGTGTCCTCAAAGCAGCGGACAACGTGAACAATAGCGTCACACTCGCGGATCGACGCAAGGAACTGGTTTCCGAGACCCTCGCCCTTTGACGCGCCCTTAACAAGACCGGCAATATCTACAAATTCAATATATGCTCTTGTCACCTTCTTCGGGTGATACATCTCGGCAAGCTTATCTATTCTTTCATCAGGCACATCCACAATACCGACATTCGGCTCTATCGTGCAGAACGGATAATTTGCGCTTTCCGCTCCCGCCTGTGTTATAGCGTTAAACAAGGTGGACTTGCCGACATTCGGCAGACCTACTATTCCTAATTTCATTTATTTCAACATCTCCTTGATTTTATCGCATTTACGGGCTTTTCCGATGTCTCTTACACCATTTCTACACCATTTCTACACCATTTCATCCCGTAAATGTGTTTTTGCATGATATGTTTTACCAAACCGATTTTTGTCGTCAGCTTGATATTCATATTCATTTCTGACGAATTATGCAAGATTAGCCATAATTCCCTCAAACTGAGATACGGCTCTTTGCATCGAATCCTCTGTGACATGGACATATCTGTCCATTGTTGTTTTTATAGAAGCGTGTCCAAGCAGTTTTTGCAGCACCTTTGGCTGCATCCCGCTTTCAATCGCTCTTGTAGCATATGTATGTCTAAGTGCATGCATACAAAATCTTTTGATTTTTGCCTCATCACAAAGCTTATATAGGTGCGTATCATAAGAACTGTTCTTTGCAGGTTCTCCTGTTCGATAGTTTATAAACACAAGCTCCCGCATTTCAAATTTTTTCACACATCCCGAACGTCTGTCCATATACTCCAAAACTGTTGAAAGTGAATCTGCTTCTTTTCTGCAGCTCCTCATTGAGTTAAGTTCTGTAAGAATGTCATAAGCACGATTTGTCAAAGGAATTGTTCGATAACTATGTACTGTTTTTGGAGGTCCCGCTCTCCAATATCCTGCCCCATGACGATATTCAAGCGTTTTGTCGACAGTCAATGTGCGTTTATCCCAGTCTATAGCGCTCCAAGTTAAGCCTATCATCTCACCTGTACGAAGTCCGGTTTCCAATATCAAAGCATACTGATAATAATTATGAGACTTCTTTGCTACTTCTAAAAATGCTTTCTGTTCCTTTACAGTAAGATATTTTATATCGTCCACTGCACGAACAGGCTTTGTAAATTGCACTCCATTCATAGGATGCCGCGCAATTATGTCATTATTCAGCGCTGATTTAAAGAAAGTTCCCATCGTTATATAAGCTTGACGTATTGTTGAACCTGCATATTTCTTCTCCATTTGATTTAATACAAGTTTACAGTGTAAAGGCTTTACATCGGTTAAAAGCAAATCACCTATAACCGGCTTAATATTATGAATATATCTGTCCTTATAGTTTCTCCTTGTATTAGGTGATAAATCTATAATGATATTATCCATCCAAAAATTAAACCAAGTATCCACAGTAAATGACGAAGGTACCATTGTTAAGGATGCGGCTTCAATCACCTTATTATCTTCAGATTTATGCTCGTCCTCATATTTAGCATCCCTCAACCATTTTTTCGCATCGCTCACCTTGTCAAAGTATTTCCCAACACGCTTCTTTGAGTTAATACTTACAAACCTTGCACAATACTTACCGTCTTTTCTCTGAACAAGCCCTGCTCCTAATTCTTTACCTTTAAGGTCTTTTCCCAATGTATATCATCTCCTTTCTTACGAAAAGAGTTCAACACAATTTGAATTATATCATATTAATTGCTGAAAGTCAATTACTTACTG
>JBJEFT010000320.1:0-1577 GCA_051874315.1 Candidatus Ornithomonoglobus sp. | reverse complement strand
GTTTACAGTTCACCTACACCTATAAAGTAAAGAGAACTGCGCGGCTTTGACAGGCAATAGTTTCGTTAAATCATATAATACCGCGCAGCAACAGACACTATAGCTGAACTGTAAAATTAATTGAAAAGGAGTATATGGAATATGAAAAAAATAATTTCGGCTCTGCTGACCGCCGCAATGGCTGTATCGGCAGTCTCCGCCATTCCGTTTACGGCTTCTGCCGCAAGCTCATCGTGGCAGTCGGACACGCAGATGATGTCACTTCTGTCCGCGCTTGATATTATGGTAGGCGATGATAACGGGAATTATAATCTTGATTCGTATGTAACAAGAGCGGAAATGACAAAGATAGCAGTCGCCGCGTCAAGCAGTAAGAATACCGTTGCCATAGGCATGAAGTTTTCGCCGTTTTCGGATGTGAGCAGCACATTCTGGGGCGCTCCCTATATTCAGGCCGCGGTATCGGCAGGTATTGTCAACGGATATATAGACGGAACCTTCAGACCGGACGGTACAGTTACTTATGAGGAAGCGATAACAATGATGCTCGGAGTTCTCGGCTATGAGAGCAGTGATTTCGGCGCGTCATATCCGTACGGTCAGGTAGGTATGGCGAACAACCTTGAAATGACGGAGAATATGTATGCGGATATTGGCGAAACTCTCACAAGACGTCAGGTTGCGCATCTTGTGTGCAACACTCTTGATACAAGCATGAAGGATTCAACAAATGATCTGATAAGCGTGCACAACTGTACGATTCTTTCCGATGTAACAATTATCGCATCGCAGGCTGATGATGCAACGCTTGCTTCGGATGAAATTTCAACAACAAGCGGTAAGTACAGAATAAAGGATGATTATTTCGATGACAGCTTTGTAGGCTGCAGCGGAGATATGGTTATAAAGGACGGAAAGTATTATGTGGCATTCTCTCCTGACAGCTCATATGCATCAGATAAGTATGTAATTTATTCAACGCTCAATGACGCGATCCTTGCTTATCCTGATGGCAATAACACAAATATCCAGCAGTTCACGATCAGCGATACAACGACCTGCTATATGAACTCAACCGCGTATACATACGGCTCGCTCCGTTCGCAGATGGAAATGGGCGATACAATACGCATACGCTATAAGGATAACGGAGAGGTTGATTATATAAATTACAGCAAGGGAAGCATGGACGGACCGATCAAGGTTACATCATCCAACTGGATAAACAGATTTGCGACCGATGAATCAACAAAGATTATGCGTGACGGTACAAAGGCAAGCGCAACCGATATCGTGACAAATGATATCGTATATTACAGCAGCGCGCTCAATATGGTTCTTGCGTACAGCAAGAAGGTGACAGGTGTTTATGAAAGCGCAAGTCCGTCAAAGGATTCTCCTCAGAGCGTAACCGTATCGGGTGTAACCTATCAGGTTGAAGGTGTTGAAGCGTTCAATGACCTCTCGTCAAGCGGTTCTCTCAACTACGGCGATACAATTACACTCCTTATGGGCAAGGACGGACTGCAGGTTGCAGGTGTTGTTACAAACACTGCCACATCAACAGATTCAGTTGT
>JBJEFT010000319.1:0-5851 GCA_051874315.1 Candidatus Ornithomonoglobus sp. | reverse complement strand
GACGGCGCAAAGATCGGACAGGGCAGAGAGAATACAAGAAAGTATCTGAAGGAAAACCCCGAGTTCTGTAAGATGATCGAGCAGCAGGTGCGCGATAAAATGAATCCCGACAGGGAAAGAGTTGTTGTGGAAGCCCCCAAGAGCGAAACAGAAGAGCTTTCAGATGTCAATATTTCCGGGAATGAAAATATTAACGAAATTCCCGAAAATATTGAGTAAGATTTCGTTAAATCAGATGAAAATTTCATGAATTAGAAAAAAATTATTGACGAAAACAGAAATTTAGGGTATTCTATTATTAATAAATAAATTATAGCTTAGGGGGCATTATAATGGTTTCAAGTGAGGTAACAGTTAACAATTCAGTAGGACTTCATGCAAGACCGGCAACATTCTTCATTCAGCGCGCTAATTCATTCAAGTCAAGCGTTTGGGTTGAGAAGGATGACAGACGTGTAAATGCAAAGAGTCTGCTCGGCGTTTTATCACTCGGTATCGTTAAGGGTACAAGCATTACGATTGTAGCGGACGGTATTGACGAAGAGGACGCTGTAAAGACACTTGTAGGTATTATTGAGTCAAATTTCACAGAATAATTACCGTTTAATTCTCATGAGAATCAGAAGCAGTTAATGTGCGTAAGCTATACTGTTTCGTGAAAATAACTCTGCGGCACAGGCCATGCAGAGTTATTTTTGATTAAGATATTTGAAACAATGTAACGTAAGGGTGAGTATATGTTTGATTTTGAGGACGAAATTGCAAAGCTTCCCGAGCAGCCGGGAGTTTATCTCATGCACGATGAGGACGGTACTGTGATATATGTGGGAAAAGCGAAAATCCTTAAAAACCGTGTTACGCAGTATTTCAGAAAAAATTCAAACCATACTCCCAAGGTTCTGGCGATGGTCAGACATGTGGCGTATTTTGAGTACATCATAACGGATTCCGAGCGCGAGGCGCTTGTTCTGGAATGTAATCTCATAAAGAAATACAGACCGCATTATAATATCCTGCTCAAAGACGACAAGCAGTACCCGTATATCAAGGTATCGATAAACGAACCATATCCGCGCGTTTTTATGGCGCACAGAATGATTAATGACGGCGCGAAATATTACGGGCCGTATATGGGCAGGGGGACGATAAAAAATACGCTTGATATAATACAGAAGCTTTTCAAGCCCCCCACCTGTACAAGAAAATTTCCGCGGGATATAAAAAAGGGCAGACCGTGTCTTAATTATCACATAAACACCTGCTTTGCGCCGTGCACCGGACAGGTGTCAAAAGAGGAATACAGAAAGGTATTTTTTGAAATATGCCGTTTTCTTGATGGAAAGCACGGTGACCTCATAAACGAGCTTACAAAGGAAATGTATGACGCATCCGCGGCGATGCAGTACGAGCGCGCCGCCTCATGCCGCGATAAAATAAAATCCATTAAAGAGGTCATGGACCGGCAGAAGATTACAAGCACTTCAAAGCAGAATGATGTGGACGTAATAGCCGCCGCAGCTGACGGTGAGATCGCATATATAGAGGTGTTTTTTATACGCGGCGGACGCGTTATAGGGCGCGAGCACTACAGGATCGAGCATACAGGCGGTTCGGACTGCGCGGACATGATAACGGATTTTATAAAGCAGTTCTACGCCGACTGCGATTTCATTCCAGATGAAATTATAACCGAAGCGGAGCCGCATGACGCGGAGCTTATTTCGGAATGGCTGCGCGAGATGAAGGGCAAAAAGGTACAGCTTACAGCGCCTAAGCGCGGCGAAAAGGTGAAGCTTGTTTCAATGGTCAAGATGAACGCGGAAAAGGCGGTGTCAAACCACAAGCTCAGGCTTCTGAAGGAGAAGGAAAAGAGCGGCGTGCTTGAAGCGATGCAGGAGCTTCTCGGACTTGATAAAATACCCAACAGAATAGAAGCGTATGATATTTCAAATATTCAGGGCGCGGATAATGTCGCGGCAATGGCTGTGTTTGAATACGGCAGGCCGGCAAAGCGGAAGTACCGCCGCTTTAAGGTGCAGACGGTTGAGGGCGCGGACGATTACGCTTCAATGAGAGAGGTGATCTATCGCCGTTTCCGCCACGGTATGGAGGAGGAGGCGCAGATAGAGGCGGGCGCGTTAAATCTGCGTGACGCAAAGTTTCTGCCGTATCCGGACCTTATTCTTCTTGACGGCGGCAAAGGGCATCTTAACGCTGTATCAGAGCTTATGGAAATGATGGATAACGACACGCCGCTGTTCGGAATGGTAAAGAACGACCGCCACCGCACAAGAGGTCTTATCGGCAGAGACGGCGAGGTTGAAATAAGCCCGTCAAGTCCTGTGTTTAAGCTGATAACCCATATTCAGGACGAGGTACACGACGCGGCAATTTCATATTTCAGAAAGCTGCACGGGAAAATTGACTCCGAATTGAATAAAATTCCGGGCATCGGCGAAAAAAGACGCGTTGCCCTATTGACTAAATACGGAAATATTGATAAAATAAAGAGTGCGGAAATTGAAGACCTTGCCGATACGGACTCAATGGATATGAAATCGGCAGAGGCAGTATATTATTATTTCAGAGGAAAAAAGAATGTTTAAGCTTAATCATAAAGACGGTATAGCTTATTATACAATATCCTCATTTGAGGAAACAGGACTTGTGAACCACTGTATTTCCACCCGTGAGGGAGGTGTCAGCGGCGGCTGCTACAGCAGCATGAATCTGCGCTTTAACTGTGATGACACAAGGGAGAATGTGCTGGAGAATTTCAGGAGGATCTCCGAAGCGGCAGGCATGGACAGCAGAAGGCTTGTGCTTTCAAAGCAGGTTCATGAGGATATTGTCCATACTATAGAGGACAGCGATATCGGAAACGGTATCATGTTCGAAAATAAATTCGAAAGCGCGGACGGACTCATAACCGATAAGAAGGGCGTGGGACTTGTGACGCTTTATGCCGATTGTGTTCCGCTTATGTTTCTCGACAGGGAAAAGGCGGTTATCGCGACCTCCCATTCGGGCTGGAAGGGTACGGTCAAGCGCATCGGCGCAAGGACTGTGAGAAAAATGGTAAAGGATTACGGCTCGCGTCCTGAGGATATTCTGTGCGCCATAGGTCCGTCAATACAGGTTGACCACTTTGAGGTGGGAGATGATGTCGCGCAGATTTTTATTGATAAATTCGGCGCTGACACCGCTGTTAAGTACGGTGACAGATACCATGTGGATATGCAGCGCGCGATAATTAAGCAGCTTACGGAGGAGGGTATTCCTACGGAGAATATAGACAACTGCGGAATCTGTACCTATTGCAGCAGTGAGCTGCTGTTCTCACACAGGAAAACAAACGGGCGCCGCGGCAATTTTGGAGCGTTTATTGAGCTTAGGAGCGAAGTTAAATGATAAAGAATAAAGTATCAAAAATTATTTCCGTTCTTATTGTCCTGTCGCTTGCGGCGGGGCTTTGCTCCTGTACCGTAACCGACTATATAAGCGGCGCGTTAGGCAGACTGGTATCGACGGAGGAAGAAAATCCGGAGGACACCGGCGTTGAGAAAACAGAGGAAGAGGAAATCAAAGAGATTTCAAATGATATAACTGTAGGCGTAATAGATTATGATACCTTTAATCCTCTGTGGACAACCTCCCAGACCGTAAAGGATGTATGCGGATTTATCTATGAGCCTTTGTTCGGAATCGATTCGACAATGAGGACAATGGGCGTGCTTGCACACAGCTATATAATAGGCGCCGACGGCGCAAGCATTACAATAAATCTGAAGCAGGGCGTTATGTGGCATGACGGCACGGAATTTAACGCTGATGATGTGATTTATACGGTCAACACAATAAAAGAGGGAGATACCCTTTATACGGCTTTTATGGAGCCGGTAACGGGTATATGGAAAAACGATAATTATACTGTGTGCGTTTCGTTCTCGCGTTCGGTGCCGGATTCGGTATCGCTTTTCACCTTCCCGATAGTAAAAAATAATTCTCTTTATTCCGGCAGACAGGATTTTATTCCGGTGGGTACAGGCCCGTTCAGATATGTGTATTCGGGAGGAGCGGCACATCTTGAAGCCTTTGAGGAGCATCATGACGGCAGGGCGCAGCTGGACAGAGTTAATATTGAGTTTCTGACCGACCTGGGCAAATACCGCTCGCTGTTCAATGCAAATGAGCTTGATATGGCGGATTCGGAGATGCTTGATATGTCGACATTTATGCCGAAAAGCAACTCAAACGTAACGGATTATACGTCAAACACAATGGTTTTTGCGGGCTTTAATACGTCAAGTCCAAAGCTTTCGGGGGCTCTTACAAGACAGGCGATCTCGCTGCTTATAGACAGAGACGCAATAGCTACGAATATATATTATTCGCGCGCTGTCGCATCTGACTATGCGATAAATCCGCAGTCATGGCTCAGCTTTGAAACAAGAACCAAGCTGCGCGCAGACGCATGGTCGGCAACACAGCTTTTTGCGCAGGATGGCTGGACCGCAGATTCAAGAGGTATATATTATAAGCAGATAGGCGGTAAGCTGACCTATCTCACTCTCACTATTCTTGTAAATTCCGACAGTGAGCAGCGTGTTGCCGTTGCGGATCAGCTTGCGCAGTGGCTCAACAATAACGGCATAATCGCCAAGGTCAATTCCTGCGATTACACTCAGTTTAACGCAATGATCGCAGCGCATAATTATGATATGTTTGTTGGTGAAACGGAGCTTCTGCCAAATAATGATATGACGGGTATTGTCGGCTCGGCGGGCAACTATTTCAACTATGCCGGAGATGAAATGGACACGCTTCTGTGGCAGCTCGGAACGGTTCAGCTTGAGGCTGATGTACAGTCGGTATCAAACAGGCTTTATGAGCTTATCCATACTGAGGTGCCGTTTGCGCCTATATGCTTTCTTAAAAAGAGCCTTGTTACGGGCGCAAAGATAAAGGGCGGCTTTAACCCGTCGATACAGGGATTTGTTAGAGAGACTGAAAACTGGACAGTAAAATAACGTGAAAAATAAGCGGCGCATCTCACCACCCTCAGCGACTTGAAGTATACACATACATCGGCGTCGCTTCGGGAGGCAATCTGCTTGCATCTTTTCCACGTTAAGCTTTGTGCCGCCGCAAGGCGGCAGAATGGAGAATTAAAATGCTTGTCAGAAAGGAGCCGCATAGTGACAGTTATAGTAGTTGGCGCGGGCGCCGCGGGGCTTATTGCCGCCGGTACCGCTGCAAAGACAGCCGATAAGGTGGTTCTTATAGAAAAAAATGACGCGGTGGGCCGCAAGGTGCGTATTACCGGAAAGGGACGCTGCAATATAACAAACGCGTGTGAGATAGAGGACATGATTCCCATGTATCCGGTAAACGGAAAATTTCTGTATTCCGCGCTTTACACATTTACAAATGATGATATAGTAAGCCTTCTCGAAAGCTATGGAGTAAAGACAAAGACAGAACGCGGAAACCGTGTTTTTCCGGTGAGCGATGACGCGAGGGATGTTGTTAAGGCGCTAAAGAAATACGCTCTGCAAAGGAATGTCAGGCTCATAAAGGCGGAGGTCAAGTCGCTGCTTATCACGGACGGTAAAATAAAGGGCGTAAACACATCAACAGGGCGCATTATGGGCGACAGAGTAATTCTGTGTACCGGAGGCGCTTCCTATCCGCAGACAGGCTCTGACGGTTCGGGATACAGACTGGCAAAAGCGGCAGGGCATACGATAATAAAGCCGGTGCCGTCGCTTGTGCCGCTTGTGACGGCTGAGAAATGGGTCAGGGATATAATGGGGCTTTCGCTTAGGAATGTGGAGGTCACAGCCTATAA
>JBJEFT010000318.1:0-5884 GCA_051874315.1 Candidatus Ornithomonoglobus sp. | reverse complement strand
AATTGAAAAATTTATCTCTTAGACTTAGAAAACGGAGGTTAAAACATGGGAACAGTTGATAAACTGACTGAGCTTCAATTCCGCAGAAACAAAATTGAACAGGGCGGCGGCGAAGCAAAAATCAAGAAACAGCATGATTCCAATAAGCTGACGGCAAGAGAGCGCATTAATCAGCTTCTCGATGAAGGCAGCTTTGTTGAGGTCGATGCTTTTGTCAGCCACAGATGTACCGAGTTCGGTATGGATGCGGTTGAGGCTCCGGGAGAGGGAGTTGTTACAGGCTACGGTACTGTGGACGGACGTCTTGTATACGTTTATTCGCAGGACTTCACTGTAATCGGCGGCTCACTCGGTGAAATGCACGCAAAGAAGATTTGCAAGGTAATGGACATGGCGGCTAAGATGGGTGCTCCGATCATCGGCATGAACGATTCGGGCGGCGCGAGAATCCAGGAGGGTATTGACGCCCTTTCAGGCTTCGGCGAGATATTCTTCCGCAATACCGTAAACAGTGGCGTTATCCCGCAGATCAGCGTTATTATGGGACCGTGCGCGGGCGGCGCGGTTTATTCACCGGCTATTACCGACTTCATCTTTATGGTGGATAAAACCTCAAAGATGTTCATAACAGGTCCGCAGGTAATCCAGTCCGTAACGGGCGAGGAGGTGTCGGCAGAGGAGCTGGGCGGCAGCAAGGTTCACGCTGCGCAGTCAGGCGTATGCCACTTCACAGCCGGTTCAGATGAGGAATGTATCGAAGCTATCAAGCAGCTTCTCGGCTATCTTCCGTCAAACAATCTTGAGGAGGCTCCTTATGTTGAGCCGACAGACGAGATCAACCGTCTTTCGGAAAAGCTCACGACCATCGTGCCGGACAATCCTAATCAGGCTTATGATATTAAAGAGGTTATTTCAGAAATCGTCGATAACGGAGAATTTTTAGAGGTCCAGAAGGATTTTGCGAAGAATATTGTTATAGGCTACGCGAGAATGAACGGCTGCAGCGTGGGTATCGTTGCAAATCAGCCTAAGGTAAAGGCGGGTTCACTCGATATTGACGCATCGGATAAGGCTGCGCGCTTTATAAGAACCTGCGACAGCTTCAATATTCCTATCATAACCCTTACAGATACACCGGGCTACTTCCCGGGTGTTGACCAGGAGCACGGCGGAATAATCCGTCACGGCGCAAAGCTGCTTTACGCATACAGCGAGGCTACCGTTCCGAAGATCAACGTCATCACAAGAAAGGCTTATGGCGGCGCGTACATAGCGATGAGCTCAAAGCATCTTGACACTGACGTGGTTATGGCATGGCCGACAGCTGAGATCGCTGTTATGGGCGCTGAGGGCGCTGCAAATATCATCTTCAAGAATGATATTGCCCAGAGCGATGACCCGATAGCTGCAAGAGCTGATAAGGTTCAGGAATACAAGAATAAGTTCGCTACACCGTTCGTTGCTGCTTCACGCGGCTTTGTTGACGATGTAATCGAGCCGGATTCCACAAGACCGAGAATCATCGCGGCGCTTGAGATGCTCCAGTCAAAGCGTGATTCAAGACCGGCAAAGAAGCACGGCAATCTCCCTGTTTAATTACAGAGAAAGGAGATATAAGCTATGAATATAGAACCGGAATTGCTTTCAGGACAGGGCGTAACATTGGGTCAAGCGTTCTCAATGGGCGGAGAGACCGTTGTTATAGGCCTCAGCATCGTATTCGGCGTACTTGTTATACTTATGTGTGTGCTGTATATTTTCGGTCTGATTTTTAACAGGAAGCCTAAGAAAACAGAGGCTCCGGCTCCGGCGCCTGCCGCAGAGCCCGTTGTTGAAGAAACAGCCGCAGAAGAGGACGAGGAGGAGCTTATTGCGATCCTCACGGCAGCAGTTGCCGCAAGCCTCAATACATCAACATATAATTTGCAGATAAAGTCATACAGACGTATATCCGATAACCGTCCGGCATGGAACCGCGCGGGTCTGAGAGAGACTATCGGAAACAGATTATAATCAGAAAGGAAGACATAAGCTATGAGAAAGTTTAATATCACAGTTAACGGAAAAACCTATGAGGTTGACGTTGAAGAAGTAGGCGGCGTACCTACAGCTGCACCCGTTGCCGCTCCGGCTGCCGCACCGAAGGCTGCACCCGCTGCCGCTCCTAAGGCTGCTCCTAAGGCAACAGGCTCAATGGGCGCTAATAAGGTTACAGCTCCGATGCCGGGTACCGTAGTATCGATCAAGGTCAACGTAGGAGATAAGGTTGAGTCGGGCACATTGGTAGCCGTTCTTGAGGCTATGAAGATGGAGAACGAGATCTTCGCAGGCGTTGACGGCGTTATCGCAAGCGTAAACGCTTCAGCCGGCGACAGCGTAAACACAGGCGATGTATTGGTTTCGGTAAACTGATACATACGGCAAACGGAATTTAATAGAAAGTGGTGACAAAAAGTGTTAGAAAGTTTTGCTAGCTTTTTAGGCAATACAGGAGCTGCCGCTCTTTTCCAGGACGGAGGTCTTGACGCTGTTAAAACCATTATAATGCTCGCCGTTGCCTGTGTACTTCTGTATCTTGCAATTGTAAAGAAATATGAGCCGCTGCTCCTTCTGCCTATAGCATTCGGTATGATGCTCACAAATCTTCCGATGCTCCGCGATTCAAGCGCGATCATGATGCACACGGAGTGGTTCACCGACACAAGGTATATGATTGACGGACATTCTCTGGACGTCGGGATGATAGCCCGCGAGGGCGGTCTTTTAGACCTTCTCTATCTCGGCGTAAAGCTCGGTATATATCCGCCGCTTATCTTTATCGGTATCGGCTGCATGACCGACTTCGGCCCGCTCATCGCGAACCCGAAGAGTATCCTTCTCGGGGCTGCGGCTCAGTTCGGCGTATTCTTTACATTTATCGGCGCATTGGTAATCAGCGCTCTCGTTCCGAGCATTGCATGGGGCGTGAAAGAGGCTGCTTCGATCGGTATTATAGGCGGCGCGGATGGCCCTACTGCCATTTACGTTACAAAGTCGCTTGCTCCGGCACTTCTGCCGGCGATCGCGGTAGCTGCATATTCATACATGGCTCTTATCCCGATCATACAGCCGCCGTTCATGAAGCTTCTTACAACAAAGAAGGCAAGATGTGTTGTAATGGATCAGTTAAGACCCGTGTCAAAAACAGAGAAGATCATATTCCCGGTAGTCGTTACCCTCGTTGTAGCGTTTATCATCCCGGACGCGGTATCGCTTGTAGGATGTCTTATGCTCGGTAACCTCTTTAAGGAATCGGGAGTGTGCGACAGACTTTCAAAGACAGCTCAGAACGAGCTTATGAACATCGTAACAATATTCCTCGGCGTTACAGTCGGAGCTACGGCTACAGCCTCAAGCTTCCTTACTCCGTCAACTCTGGGTATCGTTGTTCTCGGTCTTATAGCGTTCATCTTCTCAACCTGCGGCGGTCTTGTGCTCGGCAATATTATGTATGTCCTTACAAGGGGTAAGGTAAATCCGCTCATCGGTTCAGCAGGCGTAAGCGCCGTTCCGATGGCAGCCCGTGTATCACAGACAGTCGGACAGAAGGAAAATCCGTCAAACTTCCTGCTCATGCACGCTATGGGCCCGAACGTTGCGGGAGTTATCGGTTCAGCGGTTGCTGCCGGCGTATTCCTTTCAATGTTCAACGGACTTTAATTAAAAAAACAAGGAGTGAAATAAAATGGCAAAAAATAAAGTACAGCCTAAGCCGGTAGGTATTACCGAGACAGTCCTCCGTGACGCTCATCAGAGCCTTATCGCTACCCGTATGACTACAGCGGAAATGCTGCCGATCATCGAGAAGCTTGACGATATAGGCTATCATTCACTCGAAGCATGGGGCGGCGCTACGTTCGACTCATGTCTGAGATTTCTGAAGGAGGACCCGTGGGAGAGACTCCGTAAGATCAAGGATAAGGCTAAGAAAACTCCGCTGCAGATGCTTTTCAGAGGTCAGAACATTCTTGGCTACAGCCATTATGCTGATGACGTTGTTGAGTACTTTGTACAGGCATCAATTGCAAACGGTATTGATATTTTAAGAATTTTCGACGCATTGAACGATGTCCGCAACCTCGAATGCGCTATCAATGCGACAAAGGAATACTGCGCGAAGGAAGGACGCGGTCATGTTCAGGCTACAGTCTGCTACACGACCTCGGAATTCCATACAAACGAAAAGTTCGTAGAGCTTGCAAAGCAGCTCGAGGGCATGGGCGCGGATTCAATCTGTATCAAGGATATGGCGGGTCTTTTAAGACCGTATGTAACATATGACCTTGTTAAGAAGATGAAGGAAGCGGTCAAGATCCCGATCCAGCTTCATACACACTATACCTCAGGCGAGGCGTCAATGGTATACTTAAAGGCGATCGAGGCAGGCGTTGACGTAATCGACTGCGCTATATCACCTCTCGCTATGGGTACATCGCAGCCGGCAACTGAGCCTATGGTTGCGGCTCTGCAGGGCACACCGTATGACACAGGCTATGACCTCAACAAGCTTATTGAAATCAGAGATTACTTCAATCCGCTCCGCGAGAAGTACATTGAAAGCGGTCTCATGAACACTAAGGTCATGGGCGTTAATGTTAATACGCTGAAGTATCAGGTACCGGGCGGTATGCTTTCAAACCTCGTTTCACAGCTCAAGCAGATGAATGCTGAGGATAAGTATGATGAGGTTCTCGAGGAGGTTCCGCGCGTAAGAGCAGACCTCGGATATCCTCCGCTTGTAACTCCGTCATCACAGATCGTAGGTACCCAGGCGGTATTCAATGTGATCTTAGGCGAGAGATACAAGAACGTAACCAAGGAGGTTAAGGGTATTGTCCGCGGCGAATACGGCAAGTGCCCGGGCGAAATCTCACCGGAGATAGTCAAGAAGGTTATCGGCGACGAGGAGAGAATAACCTGCCGTCCTGCTGACCTCATCGAGCCGCAGCTCGATAAGCTCAGAAAGGAATGCGCTCAGTATATCAGACAGCCTGAGGACGTGCTTTCATACGCACTGTTCCCGAAGCAGGCTGAGGACTTCTTCAAGTACCGTGAGGCAGAGCTTGACAAGGTTGACAATACCTTGGTTGACAGAGAGAACAAGGTTTATCCTGTTTGATAAAATAAAGCATATAAAAAGTACCGTTTTTTCGCGAAAGCGGTACTTTTTCTATTCGTGCAGACTTTCAAAGCATTTGCCGAAAGGCAGAATAAACAGAAAGCGTTTTTTTTGAAGAGCTTTTTTTATTGTAGCATATGTTCCTCCTGTGCTGCGTTTGCAGAAGGCTATACCGTAATATGCGTCATTTATCATTGCCGTATTTCTCAGCTGCATACAGCCGTCAATATAATTTCCGTCATGGATATATTTCTTTTCATCAGCCCGCAGTATAAGCTTATCCCATTCTGCCTTATACGCCGGTTTCCATCGCTGTGACTGGTCATGACACGGAAGATAAAGATGCAGCATAATATCAGGATAATCTTTTTTTAAATCAAGCACAACATTTGAGGCAAGCGTATCATAGCCCATGGCAGCGCCGCTGATAAAATGCCTTACGCCGTGCTTCTCAATCAGCTGTACACAAAGCTTTTTTGTCATATAAATAATATCAGGCTTTTCTTCATTTGAAATTATTCTGTGCCCGGTAAAAAAGCAGCTTTTCTTAAAATCAAAATTTTCCATAAGCTCTCCTCTCAATATGAATATTATACCATGCTGCTGCGAAAAAAGCAATAATAATATTAAGCGTCGTTTATCGTAAAGGGTGTGAGCGGTAACGATAAATTTGAGCAAAACTGACGAAATAAATTAATTGATATTGACACGGAAAAAAATTAGTAG